>NZ_JRJY01000110.1:0-48846 GCF_000801015.1 Aeromonas sp. ZOR0001
TGATGGCTGGCTTTGCTGTCGTAGGCGCCATCCGCATAAACACGTTCCAGCTTACGCCGCAGAGGGTTGAGCAAGGTGGGCAACACCTCGGCATCATGGACATTTTCCAATGACACTTCTGCTGCCACGATATCGTGGGTTGCCGGGTCTACCGCCAGATGCAACTTGCGCCACACTCGCCGCTTCTCGGCGCCGTGTTTTCTGACCTTCCACTCGCCTTCGCCAAACACCTTCAGCCCGGTTGAATCGATAACCAGGTCGGTAATGCCTTCCTTTGGGGGCTGTCGATAAGCCACTGTCACCGTGCGTGCTCGCTTGCTGACACAGCTATAGTCCGGCGCACACAGCGGTACGTTCATCAACTCGAACAGGGAGTCGAGTAGTCCCTGTGTTGCTCGCAGAGTGAGGTTGAAAATCCCCTTGAGCATCAGGAAGGTTGCGATGGTCTGGTCAGTGTAAAGCTGGCTGCGGCCCCGCCGCCCATGATGGTCGTGGTGAAACCAATTGTTCATGGCGGCGGCATCAACCCAGAAGGTGAGTGAACCACGGTTAATCAGGGACTTGTTGTATTGAGGCCAGTTGGTGATGGGGTGAAGCGATGTGCCCATGATGCAGACTTGAAGAGGATGGTGGTGATCAGATCACCAAGTCCTCAGTTAGTTCTATTCAAGCTGTATCGATTTGGGAAACAACGCCCCAAAAACTATACAGCCAGCATGGCAGAACCGAACAATATCTCCGACCAGGCAAGATTGGGCTGCACCAGCAGTCGCTGATGGCGCGCCCTTGGTAGGGCTATTGCCTCTGCCATGCAGGCTTGTTGTGGGGAAGCTGCTTTGTTGATTTTTCTGTCAATTTTAACGCTGTGGCGGGGAGAGCGTCAAAGGGAGTCACTATACTTCCATCACGGGGTCCCGTTGGAGATGGCGATGGAAAGTTCATTTGGCGAAAAAATGCAGAGCGTACATGCCACGCTCAGGCAGCGCTTTGACAAGCTGAGTCGGGTGGCCATCGCGATTTACGATCCCCATACCGATCAGCTCAAGACCTTTGCCCACAGCACCGAGGGGCCCTCGCCACTGGTGCAGTATGAGGTGAAGCTGAGCGATGTCCCCTCCCTGAGTTATCTGGCGGAGCACAAGCAGCCCCGGGTGCTCGGCAATCTCGATGCCCTGCGTGGCTCGGCATCGGAGCACAGCCGCAAGGTGCTGGAGGCGGGTTATGCCTCCAGCTATACCGAGCCGCTGCTGTTCAACAGCAAACTGTTTGGCTTTCTGTTTTGTGATGCTATGGAGCCGGGATATTTCGAGGAGCCGATCCGAAGCGAGCTGTCGGCCTATGCCCAGGCGCTCTCGGCCATCATTGCGGTGGAGTTTTTCTCCATCCAGACCCTTGGCGGCGCGCTGACCACGGCGCGGGAGTTTAGCCGCTATCGGGATGAGGAGACCGCCAACCATCTGCACCGGATGTCGGCCTACTCCCGGCTGATCGCCAAGACGCTGGCCCCGACTTGCGGGCTGAGCGATGAGGAGGTGGAGTTTATCTACCTCTTCTCCGAGCTGCACGACATCGGCAAGATCGCGGTGCCGGACGCCATTTTGCTCAAGCCAGGCAAGTTGACGCCGGAAGAGTTCGAGATCATGAAGATCCACCCAGGCAAGGGGCGTGAGATGATCAGCCTGATGATCAACGAGTTTGGTCTCGATGGCATTCATCACACCGATATGCTGACCAACATCATCGCCAGCCATCACGAGCGTTTCGACGGCACCGGCTATCCGCTGGGGCTGGCGGGGGAGGCGATCCCGTTGGCGGCCCGCATCGTGACGGTGGCCGATGTGTTTGATGCCCTGACCAGCGAGCGCCCCTACAAGAAGGCCTGGCCGTTCGAGACGGCGTTTGCCTATCTGGAGGAGCATGCCGGCAGCCAGTTTGATCCCGCCTGTGTCGCCGCAGCCCTGCACAACAAGGCCGAGTTTTATGCCATCTATCAGCAGTATCAGGATCCGGCCTGCTCTGCGAGCGTGGCGGCCAGCGGCGCCGAGCCGGGTTGAGCGTGTGTGATGAGCTTAAGGGGCAATACGGCGGATCAAGCATGACGAGGAATAAATATAGAGAGAGGGCACCAACAGGTGCCCTCTCTCTTTTATGCGCCTCTCGATTCCACGTGCCCTTATTTTGCCGACCTTCTACCTGTGGCTAGGGCGGCTGCGGTCAGGTTACTTTTTGGGCGTCGGCTCGCTGATCTGATAGAGGTGATCCGCGCAGGCGCTGGAGCAGCCACAGGGGCGCACCTCTTTATCTTCCCGTTTCTGGGCAAGCTGGTATTGGCGCCACCAGATGATGGTGCCCATGGCCAGGATCAGTACGAACGAGGCAAGCAGGCTCAACAACCAGATGGACATGATCTCTTCTCCTTGATGGTGATGACATGCACGGCGATGGCATCAGTGATGATGGCAGCAACCGCCCTGCTGGTTGGCGCCTTCACTGCCGTGGCAACAAGTATGGCCTTGTCGTGAGCTCTCTGCCTGATTGCCACCACTGGCGCAACAATGACCTGAGTTGCTGTTACAACCACCGTGACAATGGCCATGACTCGAGCCTGCGCCGACGGGCTGGATGGCACGGATAGTCGCCTTGCTCTGATGACGACGAGACGGACGCCCCTGACTGGCCGCGGTAAGAGGTTGCAGATTGGCGGGGGCCAGCAGCGCGGGCAGCGGCAGGCGGGCAGAGCGGCACTGCAGCACCCGGATATTGGCCGCCAGCAGGCGCCCCAGCATTCGTTCGCCGATATTGCGCACCACCACCTGACCCACCTGATGATGGGCAAGGGCGTCGAGCAGCGCTTGCTTGCCGTGGCAGCCTTCGGCTGCGGCCGGATTGGGCAGGGTGGCGATGACGTTCCCTTCGGGGTTAAGAATTTGCAGCTGCTCGGCACGGGTAAAGTGGCCAGCCAGCAGCCCCTGACTCAGCATCAGGGCGCTGTTGCTGGGGTTGGTGGTCATGGTTGTGACAGCATTCATGTCGGCTCTTCTCCACTGGTTGGGTGGTCGGGCTCGGCGGGTTGCATCATCAATGCCTTGCCCAGACTCAGACACTCCACCACCTTGTAGCGCCCTTTTTTCAGGATATTGGCCAGGGTCTGGCGGGAGACCCCCATCACCAGGGCGGCCTCCTGCTGCTGCATTCCTTGAAGGTCGACGAGGCGCAGAGCCTCGAACTCGTCAGGGGCCAGCGTGACCTGTTCCAGCTGATGCATGGGGCGGCCGTTGGGTTTGAAGCAGCTGTTGGCGGGGCGGCCACAGATCTGGCGGGCAATCTTGGGTCTTGGCATGGTGGCTCCTAATTGGCATAAGCCATTTATACGCTCATATATAGCATATGCCAATAATTTTGTCGGGTGTAGAGAGCTGCGCCAGTGCTATTCATGGTAGAGGGGGGCAAAGAGAGGGAGGAGGAACACGTACAAACGCTGTGAAGGTGGCAGAAACGACGCAGGCCCGAACATGGTTCGGGCCTGCGGTTTTGCAGAGGATGGTCGATCTATCCCGGCGAGCTTACGCCTGTTCGGCCTCGGCCACTGGAGCTGCGCTCTCGCTACCGTTGGCGAAGCGATCCGCCCACAGGGCAATCACGCCGTCACCGGTGACGTTGCAGGCGGTGCCGAAGCTGTCTTGCGCCAGATAGAGGGCGATCATCAGGGCGATGGAGGCCTCACCGAAACCGAGCATGGAGGTGAGCAGGCCCAGCGCCGACATCACGCCACCACCCGGTGCGCCCGGGGCGGCGATCATGATCACCCCCAGCATCATGATGAAGGGGAGCATGGTCTCGATGCCCGGAATGGCCAGATGCTCGGAGAGGAACATCACCGCGGTGGCACAGGTGACCAGGGTAATGGTGGAGCCACAGAGGTGAATGGTGGCGCACAGGGGCACAGTAAAGTTGGCGATACCGTCGCTCACCCCGTTGTTCTTGCTCGATTGCAGGGCGACCGGAATGGTGGCGGCGCTCGACATGGTCCCAAGCGCGGTGAAGTAGGCGGGCAGCATGTTCTTGATAAGCTGGGCCGGTGAGCGGCCAAGGGCCAGACCGGTACCCACGAACAGTACGGAGAGCCAGATCCAGTGCATCAGGATCGCCATCACCAGCACCACGCCGAAGGTCTTCAGGGTAGCGAATACGGTGCCTTCCACCGTCATCTCGACAAAGACGCCGGCGATGTAGAACGGCAGCAGCGGGATGATCACCTTGGCCAGCAGGCGGTCGATGATGTCACGGCCCTGATCGGCGACCCGGCGCAGATCGGTGGCCTGGGTGGCGCTGATGCCGATACCGAACACGAAGGCGGCGGCCAGTGCTGACATCACGCCAAACAGCGGCGGGATCTCCAGATTGACGTAGGAGGCGAGCTTGATGGCCGTGGCCGTGGTGGGCTCGGCGGCGGTGGTGAACTGCGGGATCAGGTGGCTCGCCACGGTAAAGGCGAACAGCCCCGCCAGAATGGTGGAGCAATATGAGAGGGCCACGGTTTTGCCCAGCAGCTTGCCGGAGTTTTTCGGCAGGCTGGCGATGCCGCTCATGATGAAGAACAGAATGATGAGCGGAATGGTGAAGGTGATCAGCTGACCTATCACTGTCTTGGCCGTAAACAGCACGCGCGCCACCCACTCAGGGGCGTAGAGACCGAGCAAGAGACCGGCAAGGATGCCAGCAATGAGTTTCAGGACAAGTTTCATAAGGAAATCCGGAGTTGGTTGTATTGTCTGTTTTGTTATTAAAATTTGATATTAATCACACTTTTTAACACGTAAGCCGTGTTATGTCTGCCTTTTCTGCGTTAACGCCGAGTTAAATATTGTCGAAAGCCAAGATCGCCGACTAGCTGTCGGCTTGGCGTTGAACGGGAAAATCCGTGATGAATTAGCCCGTTAGGTGGCCTGATGATCGCCATGCAGCAACATGACGTACTGGCTGGCGTGTTGACCTGTGCATGATGTCGTGTTGGTCGAGGCGGTTTCCATCGGCGCCAGTTGTAGCGCTATCCCGGATGTGGTGACCAGTTGCTGTAGCTGATGGTGACTTATCTTGCCGCTTGGGGGCAGGGGGAAGCAGAGCGGAGCACCCGCTTTGAGCAGGGTCGCCAGCTGTTGCAACAGGGGGACAAGGGTGGCCGCGTCGCTATCAAGCGGGCGGCTCAGCCAGATGCCATCGTAAGGGAGCACCGAGTGCATCTTCGCCAGCGGGCAGACCCGCACCGCTTGTCCGGATTGCTGTGAGGCAACTCTGGCGTCGGCCAGTACAGCTTCACAGGCGGTGACCACATACCCTTCTGCACGCAGCCAGCAGAGATCCTCCCCCATACCGCACAGACCATTGAGCAGGTGAGCGCCGGGTTTGAGGCGCGCCACAAAGGCAGCTCGAACGTGGGCGTGCTGGTCGTTAAATGGCCAGGAAGCGGGGATGGCATCAGAGTGTGGCACAGGGGTTACCTCAAGCAGGGGGCGCACAGGGTAACAAATCGGGGCCAGACTGCCAAAGCGCGCGGTCAGGCCCCGATTTGGATGGGTGAGAGTTGCCGGAGCCGGTTAGCGGTCACAGGCAGGCCCGTGGGGTTGGGCCAGCATGGTGAACATGCTCTCTATCATAAAGGCGGATTCGCCCTGCAGGTCTATCCGCCCCGGAAAGTGGAGCCAGTTGATGATGTAGCCATCCAGAGTGCAGTGGAGCAGGGTGGCGGCGCGCTGCAGGTTGAGGTTGGTGGGCAGTTGGCCCCGCCGTACCGCATTGGCCAGGGTGGTCTCCAGGTCCCGGAAGAAGTTGGCGGACTGGCTGCGGATATGCTCGCGCAGTGAGATGGCTTCCCCCTCCAGCGATTCGAGATTGAACAGGATGGTGAACATCTGCCGCTGGGCCGGATTGTGAATGAAGCTGTGGAGCACCCCTTCGAAGAAGAGGCGCAGTTGCCCCAGCGGATCCGGCTCATCTGGGTTGAGGCAGGCATCGAGCTGGTGGGCGAGGGGGCTGCAGAGCTCCTGCCAGAGCGAAATGAAGAGTTCATCCTTGTTCTTGAAGTGCCAATAGATGGCCCCGCGGGTCAGGTCTGCCGCCCTGGCGATGTCGGTCAGGCTGGTCTTGGCCAGGCCCTGAGAGCAGAACAGATCCAGCGCCGTGCTCATGATGTGGCAGCGGGTTTGCTGCGCCTCTTCTTTGGTTCGTCTGGCCATCGAAATTTGTGCCTCATGCAAGTAAAAAGTCACTTACATACATTTATGAATGTATGTATATTGCCTCATCTTTCGACTATTTACCAACAGGGCCCATGCGGCCCTGATTGTTCATTGACTGGCAAAGGCTCAGGTGTTTCATGCATAAACATATTCTTGCTCGTTCAGTTGGTCTTGCCTTGCTGGCTACAGGCTTGCTGGCAGGTTGTGGTGACAAGGGGGGCGCACCCCAGGGACAGGGCGGCATGCCCCCCGCGGCGGTCAACGTGGTGACCCTGCAGAGCGGTCCGCTGATGTTGACTACCGAGTTGACCGGCCGCAGCGCCCCGCTGCGGGTGGCCGAAGTGCGTCCGCAGGTGAGCGGCATCATCCTCAAGCGCCTCTTTACCGAGGGAAGCGATGTGAAGGCGGGCGATCTGCTCTATCAGATCGACCCGGCTGTCTATCAGGCGGCGGTTGCCAGCGCCAAGGCCAATCTGGCCAAGGCCGAGGCCAACGAGCAGAGTGCCCGCCTCAAGGCGCAGCGCTATCAGGAGCTGCTCAAGGTCAAATCCATCAGCCGTCAGGACTATGACGACGCCGACGCCAGCTGGAAGCAGGCCAAGGCGGAGATCATGGCGAGCAAGGCGGCCCTGCGCACTGCCGAGATCAATCTCGGTTACACCCGCATCACTGCCCCCATCAGCGGTCGTATCGGTAAATCCGCGGTGACCGAGGGAGCGCTGGTGACTGCCCAGCAGGCTGACAGCCTGACCGCCATCCAGCAGCTCGATCCCATGTATGTGGATGTGCGTCAGTCCACTGCCGATCTGCTGCGCCTCAAGCGGCTGGTCGCCGAGGGCAAGCTGACCCAGGACGAGCAGAAGGGGGCCAAGGTGACCTTCCAGCTGGAAGATGGCTCCACTTACGGCGAAGAGGGCTCGCTGCAGTTCTCCGATGTGACCGTGGATGAGACCTCCGGCATGGTGACCCTGCGGGTGATTGTGCCCAACCCTCACCAGCTGCTGCTGCCCGGCATGTTCATGCGCGCCACCCTGCAAGAGGGTGAGCGGGCGCAAGGGCTGCTGGTGCCGCAAACTGCCGTGACTCGCACCCCCAACGGCGGCGCCACCGTGATGGTGGTAACCGCTGACAACAAGGTGGAGCTGCGCAACGTGCAGCTGAGCCGGGTCGTCGGCAGCAACTGGGTGGTGGAGTCAGGCCTCACCTCCGGCGAGCGGGTGATCGTGGCTGGCTTGCAGAAAGTACGACCGGGCGCCGTGGTCAATCCCGCCGAGCAGGGTGCTGATGCACCGTCTGCTCAAGCTGCGCCCAACACCCCGGCCAACAAGTAGGATGGAGTAGTCGCTTCATGGCTCGATTTTTTATAGACAGACCCATTTTTGCCTGGGTGATCGCGCTGGTGATCATGCTGGCGGGCAGCCTGGCCATCATCAAGTTGCCGGTCGCCCAGTATCCGAGCATTGCGCCGCCCGCTGTCGGTATTTCCGCCAGCTATCCGGGCGCATCCGCCAAAACGGTGGAGGACTCGGTGACCCAGATCATCGAACAGAACATGACCGGGCTGGATCACCTGCTCTACATGTCCTCCCAGTCTGACTCCGCGGGGCGGGTGTCGGTGACCCTCACCTTCCAGCCGGGGACCGATCCCGATATCGCCCAGGTGCAGGTGCAGAACAAGCTGCAGCAGGCGATGTCGCTGCTGCCACAAGAGGTTCAGCAGCAGGGGATCCGGGTTCAGAAGACCTCCAGCAGCTTCCTGATGGTCGCGGCCTTCATCTCCAGCGATGGCTCGATGAACAACGACGATCTGGCGGACTATGTGGTCTCCAACATCAAGGAGCCTCTGAGCCGTCTGGACGGGGTAGGGGATATCACCTTGTTCGGCAGCCAGTACTCCATGCGGGTCTGGCTCGATCCCAACAAGCTCAACCGGGTGCAGATGACCCCGGGGGATGTGCAAGCAGCCATCAAGGCGCAGAACGCCCAGGTCGCGTTTGGCAAGCTGGGTGGCACCCCGTCGGTGGAAGATCAGCAGTTCACCGCGACTATCATGGGGCAGACCCGTCTCTCTACCGTGGAGCAGTTCAACGACATCCTGCTGCGGGTGAATCAGGATGGCTCCAAGGTACGGCTGAAAGATGTGGCCCGGGTCGAGCTGGCAGGCGAAAGCTATGACGCCGATGCGCTCTACAACGGCCAGTCTACCGCCGCGGTTGCCATCAAACTGGCGACCGGCGCCAATGCGCTGGATACCGCCGAGAAGGTGCGTGCCAAGCTCAATGAGCTGTCGGATTACTTCCCGGCCAACATGGAGATCGTCTACCCCTACGACACCACGCCGTTCGTGAAGATCTCCATCGAGGAGGTGGTGCAGACCCTGATCGAGGCGATCTTCCTGGTGTTCTGCGTCATGTATCTGTTCCTGCAGAACTTCCGCGCCACCCTGATCCCGACCATTGCGGTGCCTGTGGTGCTGCTCGGTACCTTCGGGGTGATGGCGGCGTTTGGTTTCTCCATCAATACCCTCACCATGTTCGGTATGGTGCTGGCCATCGGTCTGCTGGTGGATGATGCCATCGTGGTGGTGGAGAACGTGGAGCGGCTGATGAGCGAGGAGGATCTCTCCCCGCTGGAAGCCACCCGCAAGTCGATGACCCAGATCACCGGCGCGCTGGTGGGGATCGCGTTGGTGCTCTCCGCCGTGTTCGTGCCGATGGCCTTCTTCGGCGGCTCGACCGGCGCCATCTATCGCCAGTTCTCGCTGACCATCGTTTCGGCCATGGTGCTGTCGGTGCTGGTGGCGTTGATCCTGACTCCGGCGCTCTGTGCCACCCTGCTCAAGCCGATGAAACATGGCGAGTTTGGAGCCAAGCGCGGCTTCTTTGGCTGGTTCAACCGCGCCTTTGATGCGGGTACCAACCGCTATCAGAGCGGTGTGCGCAAGGTGATCAAGCAGGGCGTGCGCTACAGCCTAATCTACGGTGCCATGCTGGCGGTACTGGCAGTGCTCTTTATGCGGATGCCCACCTCCTTCCTGCCGGAAGAGGATCAGGGGGTTATCATGTCCATGGTGCAACTGCCGGTGGGGGCGACCAAGCAGCGCACCGAGGTGGTGCTGGCAGACATGCGCGACTACTTCCTGAAAAACGAGAAGGAGAACGTAGATTCCGTACTGACCGTATCTGGCTTCAGCTTCGCCGGTAGTGGCCAGAACGCGGGTATGGCCTTTATCAAGCTCAAGGACTGGAGCGAGCGCAAGAGCCCGGATCGCAGCGCTAATGCCATCATCGGCCGCGCCATGGGCTATCTGTTCAGCATCAAGGAGGCGCAGGTCTTCGCCTTCAACCTGCCTCCGATCCCGGAGCTGGGGACTGCGACCGGTTTTGACTTCTTCCTGCAGGATCGCGGCGGTATCGGTCACGACAAGCTGATGGCGGCGCGTAACCAGCTGCTCGGCATGGCGGCGCAGGATCCCACCTTGGTGCGGGTACGCCCGAACGGGATGGAAGATACGCCGCAGCTCGATATCAAGATCGACTACGAGAAGGCGCTGGCGCAGGGGCTCTCCATCGCGGATATCAACAACACCCTGGCTACCGCTTGGGGCTCGTCCTACGTCAATGACTTCGTCGACCGTGGCCGGATCAAGAAGGTCTACATGCAGGCGGATGCCCCCTTCCGGATGAACCCGGAAGATCTGAAACTCTGGTATGTGCGCAACAGTGCCGGTCAGATGGTGCCTTTCTCCGCCTTTGCCAGCACCGAGTGGAGCTTCGGCTCGCCGCGTCTGGAGCGTTACAACGGTGTGCCGGCGATGGAGATCGTCGGTGAGGCGGCGCCCGGCAAGAGTACCGGTGATGCGATGGCTGCTATTGAGCAGATGGTGAAACAGCTGCCGGAAGGGGTGGGCATCGAGTGGACCGGGCTCTCCTTCCAGGAGCGTCAGGCCGGTTCACAGGCACCTGCGCTCTACGCGATCTCGCTGCTGGTGGTGTTCCTCTGTCTGGCTGCCCTCTACGAGAGCTGGAGCATTCCGTTCTCGGTGATGCTGGTAGTACCGCTCGGGGTTCTGGGGGCCATTGTGGCTGCCACCCTTCGCGGATTGGAGAACGACGTCTACTTTCAGGTTGGTCTGCTCACCACCATCGGCTTGTCGGCGAAGAACGCGATCCTGATCGTGGAATTTGCCAAAGAGCTCTATGACAAGGGGATGGGCTTGGGTGAGGCGGTGGTGGAGGCAGCCCGTCTGCGTCTGCGCCCGATCCTGATGACTTCGCTTGCCTTTATCCTCGGGGTGCTGCCGCTGGTGATCAGCTCCGGCGCCGGCGCCAGCAGCCGTAATGCCATCGGTACCGGCGTGATGGGGGGGATGATCAGTGCTACCGTGCTGGCCATCTTCTTCGTGCCGCTCTTCTTTGTGCTGGTGATGCGCTACTTCACCAGCCACCAGAGCAAAGAGGCGCGCATGGCTGCAGCGGTTGAGTCAAAAGGTGACTGATGGCATGCAGATTTAGCTAATTTGAACAGAGTTCAATAAATCGCCAGCCAGCTTTGGTCTGACTGACAATCAAACAGGGCAACCCCATGGGTTGCCCTGTTTTTTTGTTCAAAAGAGCAACAGACGAAACTAAGTAACAACTTGAAGCTGATGCAATGAAACAGGCATTGTTCATTGAATGGCCTCAATTTGCTCCCTATCAAAACACTTTTAGCTGTTCATCTTCGGGGGAAACGGGATAGAATTCGGCATCAAATCGGGCTGACTCGGTGTGGCAAGCAGTTTCAATTAGCGACTGTTTACTTTATCCACACCGCCAAAAACACAATAATGCTGGAGGACATGATGACCAACAGCGTGAGCAATGTGGTGAAAAGCAGCAAACTGGGGGCTGTAACTCAGTGCGGTAGCTATGTCTGCTGTCTCTTAAAGCTCACTCAACAAGCTCCTTGCCCATCCTGTGATATATAACTATCCATGCACTTCTTTGAGTTCCGGCATCGTATCCCCCCGGGAAATAGTGAGTGTTTTAAATGGGTCTCCAGCTGTGTTGTGAGAGGCATTGTTGCCCAAATCGATGCACTTGAGGGGATTACCCGTCCTTCATGTAACAGCAAGATGGCCGTCAAGCGACGAGCATGCCTTTTATCACTCGTGGCAAGATAGGTATCAACTCAGTCTTTTGGGTGTGGCTTATTTTGTTTGGCGACTAACGAGATCGTACAAACTGGACTGAGTTCCCTTCCTCCTGTGATCTGCTATACGGAATAGCTATCTAGCCATGAGTCGCGTTTGGCCCTGATGAAAAATACAATGACTTTCACCTACAATAACATTTTTATATCATTACATATGTTGCCGTTATGCCTCAAGTTAGAGGCATATGTTAGTAAATTTAGCTTTCTCAATATACTGTTAAGGAGTGTGTTATGCTGTTTGATGTTTCAAAAGCTAAAGTAGGTATTATTGGTTTAGGTTATGTAGGTCTACCGCTCGCAGTTGAGTTTGGTAAACAACGTGAAACAATAGGGTTTGATATTAATCAATCTCGTATTAATGAACTTAGTTCAGGCAATGACAGTACACTAGAATGCTCTAGTTTAGAACTAAAAGAAGCATCGCATTTAATATATACTACAGCACTAGAAAAATTAAGTGAGTGCAATTTTTTTATTGTAACAGTACCGACACCAATTGATAATCACAAACAGCCTGATTTGACCCCATTAATTAAAGCATCTGACACATTGGGTCGCGTCATAAAAAAAGGTGATGTGATTGTTTATGAGTCAACTGTTTACCCCGGGGCTACAGAAGAAATATGCATCCCTGTTGTAGAGAAAGTCTCAGGGTTGAAATTCAACCAAGACTTTTTCGCTGGTTATTCGCCAGAGCGGATCAATCCTGGTGATAAAGAGCATCGAGTAACTAATATTTTAAAAGTCACCAGTGGTTCTACCCCTGAAGTAGCTGAGTACGTCGATCAACTTTATAAATCAATAATTGTTGCTGGCACACATAAAGCCTCGTGCATTAAAGTTGCTGAGGCAGCAAAAGTGATTGAGAATACGCAGCGAGATGTTAATATTGCACTGATCAATGAGCTATCGATCATCTTTAATAAGCTAGGTATTGATACCCTTGAGGTGCTTGAGGCTGCTGGTACTAAGTGGAACTTTTTACCATTCCGACCAGGTTTGGTAGGTGGGCACTGCATTGGTGTCGATCCATACTATTTGACCCATAAAGCGCAAAGTGTTGGGTATCACCCAGAAATTATTTTGGCTGGTCGCCGCATAAATGATGGCATGGGAGAATATGTAGTTTCTCAGCTAGTGAAAAATATGCTGAAAAAACGAATTCAAGTCGAGGGTGCAAATGTATTGGTGATGGGGTTAACGTTTAAAGAAAACTGCCCTGACCTGCGTAATACTAAAGTTGTGGATATTGTATCTGAGTTAAAAGAGTACAATATTAATGTAGATGTTATGGACCCATGGTGTTCAAATACAGAGGCTCAGCATGAATATGGCTTAAGCTTATGTGATGAAACCAAAGTAGATAATTATGATGCAATTATTATGGCTGTTGCGCACAATGAGTTCCGTGAAATGGGTGCTCAGGCTATTAGAGCACTAGGTAAAAGGGAGCACGTTCTGTTCGATTTGAAATACATTCTTGACAAAGAGAATGTTGATATGCGTCTATAACGTTTTTGGTTTAAAACGATAAGCAACTAGGCTGGGTAGAGTACTGAGTCCAGTCTAGTTAAATTTAATTATTATTTTTTCATAAATGCTCCGAGTATTTCTATGTCTCGTTATGATATTATTCAGCAACAATTGCTCGATTCACCAAAAGCTTGGCTAGTGACAGGTGTAGCTGGTTTTATCGGCTCAAACTTGCTTGAAAAATTACTTAAAATGAACCAAACGGTTATTGGCCTAGATAATTTTTCTACTGGACATAAGTATAATCTTGATGAGGTACGATCACTAGTTTCGACCGAACAGTGGACTCGTTTTCATTTTATAAAAGGTGATATCCGAGATTACTCTACCTGTCAGCAAGCAGTTAAAAATGTTGATTATGTGTTACATCAAGCTGCATTAGGATCGGTGCCTCGGTCAATTGCTGACCCGATCACAACAAATGCTACCAATATCACTGGCTTTCTGAATATGCTACATGCATCCAAAGAAGCGCAGGTGCAAAGTTTTACTTATGCAGCCTCAAGCTCGACCTATGGTGATCATCCAGCCTTACCAAAGGTTGAAGAAAATATTGGAAATCCGCTTTCTCCTTATGCTGTTACCAAGTATGTCAATGAGCTTTATGCTGGCGTATATGCACGTACATATGATTTTAAGACTATTGGTCTTCGGTATTTTAATGTATTTGGTATGCGTCAGGATCCCAAAGGGGCTTACGCGGCAGTTATTCCCAAGTGGACAGCCGCTATGATAAAGGGTGAAGATGTGTTTATTAACGGTGATGGCGAGACTAGTCGAGACTTCTGTTACATCGACAATGTCGTTCAAATTAACATATTAGCTGCCACCGCCACAGATAATGCAAAAAATAAAGTTTACAATGTAGCCGTTGGTGATCGAACCACTTTGAGTGAGCTATATCGTACTATTAAAAAAGCATTGCTGGAGAATGGTGTTAAAATTGATAAGGAACCAATCTATAGCGATTTCCGGGCTGGTGATGTTAGACATTCACAAGCAGATATAACTAAGGCTATTGAATACCTTGGTTATGAATATTCTCACCGAATTGTAGAAGGAATCTCGAAAGCTATGCCATGGTATAAGGAATTTACTACAAAGAGTTAATATAATTATATTGCCCTTCTTTATATTTAAAGAAGGGCATGCTATCTGTTTGTAACGGTTTTATAAAATATTAGGTTCATTTTATAGGCTCAATAAATATTTATATATTGGGGTGGTTTTTTTATCATAACAAAATTAAATTTGTTAGGTTTGTGATGTCTATATGATCTTTTAATCGAGCCCTAGTAAATTTAGAGTAAAATATGATAGCGCTCTTAAGCATAATACACATAGTATTTCTAATATATATATATCATCTTTCATCTGAAAGAGATAATACATATAAGACATTTGTTTTCTTATATTTATTTTACTCTTTTCCTGCTATATTTTCAGCTGATATAGTAATCTTTAATTTGAACTTCAATTATGTTCCGACAGAAGGGACTATACTACCATATATATTAACGGATGTTTTTATTTCGATTCTTCTTACATTTGATAAATGTATAAGGAAAGAGGTGAAACATAATTCAAACTTTAGACTTGGTGAAATACAAATATACATACTGAGCGTTTTTGCTTATATTAATTTCTTTTATCAAAATCATAGTTTTATTTTTGTAAATAAAAATGAGTATATCAACAACCTTGCATATTTAATCCCGAATCTTTTTATAATCACGATCCCAGCAGAATCCATTATAGTTGGTGCAGGTTTTTACCCACCATTTAAAAATAATAAATTAATTGTATTATGCAAAATAATGGCAGCTATAGTAGTAATACTATCGTTCTCTATGGGATATCGGCATTTGTTATTTTTATCGCTGTTATTGTTATTATTTAAATCAAAAAAAATAAATATATTATTACCGTTATTTTTGTTTAGTTTTTTTGGGAATTTTTCGGATGCTATTAAATATGCTATATCAGGCTATCTTTATAATGATAGTTATTCGTTTTCAGAAAATATCTCGTATGTCTTTAGCAATGTAGAAAATTTCGTTCGGTTTTCAGGAGAGCAAATTTCAATTGTTAGCAATCTTTCACTCGGTCTTGATTCATTAAATGAGAATGCGATTATTGATGTTCTAAATATCTTGCCTATGTCTAGCTTGCTCAATGTTGAGTGGGGAGCTGAAACTACCTCTCGTTTAGGTGATTTGGTTGGGGTTGGATTAGGCCAAGGAACTGCTTACAACTTTCAGCTCTTTGTATTGGAAACATATGGTATAGGACTTTTTTTCATATTTTTTATTTTTGTTATACATAGATTATATGGGCTCTCTATATTTTCTGTTTATATTTTAGAAGTTTTTTACTCAATATTAAGAAATGGTCCTGCGTTCTACGCAGGACAATTGAAAATGTTATTTATGCTATTGCTGTTGACTGTCTTCATTAATTTTATCATTAATTCGGTTGTTTCACATAAAGCAGAAAGAGATATGAGTTTTGAAAATTAATATTGATGTGAAAACATTAAAAATGATATGTGTAGTTTCATTTTTTTTATTTTCTTCAAAATTAGCAGGTCTTTTAAAAGAGCTCGTTGTTGCTTCTCAATTTGGTGTGGGTTATGAAGTTGATAGCTATAGCTTTGTATTTGAACTATATACTTGGCCCATTGGGCTTTTCATGAGCGTGCTTACTGTTGTTTTGGTTCCTCTTATTTCTAGGGCGAAAAGAGACAATGTTTATTGTCTTACATACTTTTCTCGAGAGATTTTCGGGGGAGTTATACTATTATCTTTGATTTTAAGTATTTTGTTTTATGTATACTTTAGCATGTATGGAGAGGAGATCAATTCTTATAGAAAGACGACGGATGCTATTTTAAATATATATCCATATTTTACTGTGTATTTGATTGCTGGTTTTCTTTCCACATTCATTTCAGTATTGATGATAGCCAATAGTAATCACACAAATAGTTTATGTGAAGGTATTATTCCTATATTCATAATGTTTTTTGTGATGATCTTTTCTGGCTATTTACCATTGACCTTAGGTTTAATTTCTGGGGCGTTTTTTCAGTTTTTACTCTTATATGGACTTTATACAAAAAGATATGGCTTAATTATTCCAAAGTTTAGCTTTTTGAGTATTGGGTGGCGCGAGTTTAAAAATGGTTTTTCTATCGTTCTTTTCGGGCAAATATTAATTAGCTCTACAACTCTGATTGATCAGGTTATTGCCTCTAAATTCTCAGAAGGAACATTAAGTACAATCTCATATTCAACTAAGATATCTTCCATCTTTATGGTTGTAGTTTCATTGAGCATTACTCGTGCAATGTTACCAATTTTTTCTCAAAGAGGTATTGTATCTGGAGTAAACGTATTGCGTGATAATGTAATTAAATGGGGAGGGGTCTTTTTGTTCCTTGGTTTTTTAGTAAGTGTGCTGTGCTCAATATATTCAGAGCGGATAATTAGCTTAGTGTATGAACGGGGGGCATTCTTAAGAGAGGATGTAGTATCTGTATCTCGTTTTTTTTCTATTTCCTCATATCAATTCCCATTTTATTTCTCTGCAATGGTGTTTATTACATTCTTTAATGCTCAAAGACGGTATTTATTTATAATGCTTAGTGGTTTAGTTGGTTTTTTAATAAAGGTTGCTTTTTATTTTCTTTTTATAGACATTCTGGGAGATGAGGTTATTATATATTCAACGGTATGCATGTATGCTGCAACGTTTTTATTTTTCTTTGTATCAATTTTAATGTTGAAAGTAAAATGAACATAGCCTTTATTATTCATTCGATGTCAAATGGTGGTGCAGAAAGGGTTGTCGCTAGCCTATCTAACTATTTTTCCTCAATTGGGCATAATGTCACAATATTAACACAAACAAGTAACGAGTGTTTCTATGCTCTTGATAAAAGAATAAAGATATATAATCTATGTGATAAAGAAAATTCCGGATTTAGAGGGTATCTTGAGCGTGCTTTTTATATTAGAAAATTCATAAAAAATATAAAAATCGATATAGCTATATCTTTTATGACGTCTTCTAATATATCGCTATCTATGGCGTCTATGGGGCTAGATTGTAAAGTATATGGTTCAGAAAGAACCTATCCGCCATTACATAAAATCCCTAAAAAATTACAATTATTAAGAAATGTTTTTTACCGATTTCTTGATGCCATTATTGTTCAAACAAATGATACAAAAGAATGGTTCGATAATAATGTAATAACAAAATCTGTGATTGTGATACCAAACCCAGTAAATTATCCTCTATGCGATACGAGGCCTATAGTTGATGTCCCCATTAGGCGCTCGGGTAGAAGGATAATAGTTAGTGTCGGGAGGTTAGTCAGTAGCAAGGGTCACGCTAAACTAATTCAAACATTTTCTGATTACAGGGAGAGTATTCCAAACGCTGATCTCTATATATTAGGAGATGGCAAGGAATATGATGCTTTAAAAAAGATGGTCTTTTCTTATAGTCTTCAAGATAGGGTTTTTATCATCGGTAGGGTTGGTAATATATCTGATTGGTATAAGTTTTCTGATGTTTTTGTTATGGCATCAGAATATGAAGGGTTTCCAAATGTTTTGCTCGAGGCTATGAGTTTTGGTTTGCCATCAGTTGTAATGGATTGTCACTCTGGGCCAAGAGACATAATTGATGGTAGGAATGGGATTTTAGTTAGTATGAATGATTATGATGCGCTTTGGAATTCTGTTTCTCTAATTTTGAATGATAAAAATAAGTATGAAGATATATCTATGAATGCCAAAGAAGTAATTCGGAAATACAATATGGAATCTATCGGTGCACAATGGCTATCATTATAAGTATGAGACTATATGGATAAATACGTATTTATTCTGCCTTCTGATTTAATTGGAGGTGCAGAGACGAACTTACAGAAATTGGTTAGATTCTTGTCAGAGAGAGGCTCACTTGTTTATGTAATTTTTCTTTCTTGCCATAAAACTTTAAATGAGTCAATGTGGGAGGACATGAATGGTGTTCATTACATGTTCTCTCCTACTAAGCGTGAGAGTATAGGCTGTATTTGGCTGCTATGGATTATTTTAACCAATAGAAATTTATTTAGTCTTTCATTCAAATATGGTATCACTAGTCATGTACACTGTAATTCTTTAATCTCAATATTAAAGAGAGTTAGGCTAATTAATATCGATAAGTTAATTTTAAGAGAGTCAACCAATGTTTTTTCTTGGTTTAGCGGGATTAAATTAAGCTTGATTAAAATTTTATACCGATTCTATGACGAAAATGCGTGTATTATTTGTCAAACGGGTAAAATGAAAAGTGAATTGCTTTCAAATATACCAAAATTTATGAAGATGGATGTTCGTGTAGTTAAAAATCCAGTTGATTTAAATTATCTTTCTAGAAGACGACTAGAGAACTGTAATATAATCGATAAAATTTTCCCCTCCATATCTGACTCCAAAATTATTTTATCTGTTGGTCGACTAGTGAAAGAGAAGGCGTATGATGTTTTGTTAGAATCCTTTAGCTATCTTGATGATGGCTATCAGTTGATAATCGCTGGAGATGGACCGGAAAGGAAGAGCTTAGAACAGCAGATTGAGATTTATGGTTTAAAAGAACGAGTACATTTAGTTGGAATGTTAACTAATCCTTATCCTTTAATGGCAAATTGCTATCTAAGTATAGTTTCTTCTAGGCTTGAGGGCTTTCCTAATGTTCTATTAGAAAAAATGTTCTTATCTCCACGAGTTGTATCTACAAATTGTGCTGATGGGATTGACGAGATTCCTGGGATTTATTGCTGTGAAATAGATAACCCAAGAGCCTTGGCTGATAGTATACTTCTCGCTGAAATAGAGGATGAGAATAGTTTTCTTGAAAGAAAGCATACTATGCTTAAATATCTTAATGACTTAAGTGTTGAGTCATTTTTTAAAAAAATAACATAAATATAATATCCTAAGAGGTTTATAAAGTGTGTGGTTTCGCTGGGTTTTATAATGACAGACTAGTTGCTAGTGATGCAGCTATTATCCTAGATAGTATGGGGAAAGCTATTATTGAGAGAGGGCCTGATAGTGCTGGCATCTGGTATAACAATGAAGATGGTATTGGTGTTGTTCATCGGCGGCTAGCAATTGTTGATTTATCTGAAGCCGGTCATCAGCCCATGGCGTCAAATACAGGACGTTATATACTTGTATATAATGGTGAGGTTTATAATCACGAAGATCTTCGCTGCGAGTTAGAAGAAATCTGTCCAAGAGAATGGCGAGGGCATTCAGACACAGAAACATTATTAGCTGCCATAGAGCAATGGGGGCTTAAGATTACGTTGCAAAAGGCCACAGGAATGTTTGCACTTGCTCTGTGGGATACTCAAAGTAAAATATTACAATTAGCTCGGGATCGTTTCGGTGAAAAGCCCTTGTATTATGGTTGGTTGAATGATGTCTTTTTATTCGGTTCTCAGCTCAATGCTCTCCGTTGTCATCCTATTTTTCGGCCGGAAATAGATCGTGATTCAATTACACTTTTATTACGGCATAATTACATCCCTGCACCTTATTCAATATATAAAAATGTATATAAACTGTTGCCTGGTAGCATCCTTACGCTAGAAAAAGGAAAGACCGTTGATATTGAAACTTACTGGTCTGCACGTGATGTTATGTCTCGTTGTAGCGCCAACGAGGATACTGCACCAGTAGAAGAGCAACTCGCAACATTAGAAAAAATGCTTAAAAAAGCTGTCGCTAGGCAGATGGTTGCCGATGTGCCTCTGGGGGCGTTTTTATCTGGTGGGGTAGATTCATCATTAGTTGTTGCCTTAATGCAATCCCAGTCCCCTATGCCAATAAAGACATTCTCTATTGGTTTTGATGATCCACGATTCAATGAGGCTGAATTTGCTAAGTCTGTAGCAAAACATCTTGGAACTGAGCATACAGAATTATACGTAACCGCAGAGGATGCCTTAGCTGTCGTACCAAAACTTGCAGATATATATGATGAACCTTTTTCAGATTCCTCTCAAATTCCAACCTTCTTGGTTTCACAGATTGCGCGTCAGCATGTAACGGTATCATTATCAGGTGATGCCGGAGATGAATTATTTTGTGGCTATAATCGTTATTTGTTGACTGCCCGCTTATGGAATAAGATTAATTCGGTTCCAATTCTACTGCGCAGAATTTTAGCTGCTACGTTAACATTTGTTCCCGTTAAATCTTGGAATCGTATTTCAAAAATATTACCAATGAAGGCTAAAGTAAGTAATTTTGGTGATAAGTTACATAAAGCAGCTGCTGTATTAACCTGCCGTGATGCAGAAGAGCTGTACTTAGGTCTTGTATCACACTGGCAAAAACCTGAAGAGATCGTACTTGGCAGTAAAGAGCCTAAAACGGTACTTACTGATCCTGAGCGAAAAGCCAAATTTTCAGACCCAATACTGCAAATGATGGCCCAAGATACTTTGAGTTATTTACCTGATGATATTCTTGTCAAGGTCGATCGAGCTGCAATGGCTGTCTCTCTGGAAACTCGCGTCCCATTCCTTGATCATGAAGTGCTTGAGCATGCTTGGCGTCTACCTAAAGAGTTAAAATTAAACGAAGGGCAATCAAAGTGGTGTTTAAGGCAGATTTTGTATCGTTATGTGCCAAAAGATCTGATTGAGCGACCAAAAATGGGCTTTGCTATCCCCTTGGATTCTTGGCTACGCGGTCCTTTGCAGGGGTGGGCTGAGGACTTATTAGATGAGAAGCGTTTATTAGAAGAGGGTTTTTTTAACTCCAATCTTGTTCGTAAAATGTGGCAAGAACATTTATCTGGTAAACGAAATTGGCAGTATCAATTGTGGGACATATTAATGTTTCAAGTGTGGTATCAGAGATATCATAAATGACAAAAAAATTGTTGTTTTTAGTCAATGTTGACTGGTTTTTTGTTTCACATAGATTGCCTATAGCATTGGCTGCACAAGACGCAGGTTATGAAGTCCACATCGCATGCGCTTTTATTGATAAATACGACTTTCTGCTACAGTTGGGTTTTAAACTACATCCACTTGAACTATCGCGTACCGGTACGAAATTGATGTCTGAAATAGTTTCTTGCATTAATTTTTTTAAAGTATTGAGAGTAGTTAAGCCAGACCTAGTGCACTTAGTAACGATTAAGCCTGTTCTCTATGGAGGCATTGCCTGCAGGCTACTTGGCGTGCGGAATCGTGTAGCATCAATATCAGGTTTAGGATATGTTTTTATTGCGACTGGGCTCAAAGCGACTCTCATGAAAGCTGGGATCTCTGCACTTTACAGGTTTGCACTAAAGAGTAAGCATTCCAAAGTTATTTTCCAAAATGCTGATGATATGCAGAAATTTATTAATATCAATGCGATATATCCACAGCAGGTTGTAATGATCCGAGGCTCTGGGGTAGACCTCGCTTCATTCTCTTTCGTAGCTGAACCAGAGGGTATACCAGTTATTATGCTTATGGCAAGATTGTTAATTGATAAAGGAGTTTTAGAATTTGTAGAGGCAGCCCGGATAGTGAAATATCAAGGCGTTAAGTGCCGCTTTGTATTAGTTGGTAATACTGACGAAAATCCTAAATCAGTTTCCAGTACACTCCTGAATACTTGGATAAATGAAGGTGTTATTGAATATTGGGGATATAGTGATAATCCTGCAGAAACTTACAGCAAGGCAAATGTGGCAGTGCTACCGAGCTATCGAGAGGGATTGCCTAAATCTCTTATTGAAGCTGCTGCTTGTGGTCGCGCGGTGATAACTACTGATGTTCCAGGGTGTAGGGATGCAATCTTACCAGATGTTACTGGCATATTGGTTCCTGCAAAAGATGCAAAATCCTTGGCCGAAGCTATTTCAGTGCTCTGTGAAAATAGTCAACTTCGTAAACGGCTTGGTTCTGCTGGTAGAAAGCTTGCTGAAGATGAGTTCGATATTAAAAGTGTAATAAATACACATATATCTATTTATGAGAAGCTTTTGGAGTAAACAGTGCTTGAGCAAAAAATTTTAATTACTGGCTATACAGGTTTTGTCGGAAACGCGTTATTACCCCATATTTCTAATTCATCTATTATTTTGGTAGGTCGACATGATGTACGATCTGCATATGGTAAGTTTTATTGTCGGCGGTTAGATTCTAGTGAGCAGTTTGGTGATTGCTTGGAGGGAGTCTCAGTTATAATTCATTGTGCTGCGCAGGTTCATGTAATGAATGATAAGGCTGAAGACACAATCCCCGTTTTTAAAGAAGTGAATACGTTGGGAACTCTAAATTTGGCTCGCCAGGCCGCAACTGCTGGAGTAAAACGTTTCATTTTTGTTAGCTCTATTAAAGTTAATGGGGAGTCGACCTCCAGATGTTCTCCATTTCGTTTTAATGATTATTGTCATCCTCAGGACCCTTACGGCCTCTCTAAATATGAGGCTGAGATTGGACTCAAAAAATTGGCAACTGAGACTGATATGGAGGTTGTCATTATTCGTCCACCTTTAGTCTACGGACCAGGTGTAAAAGCCAATTTTTCATCATTGATGAACTTAGTTTATAAAGGGATTCCGCTGCCATTTGGTTGTATTACTCAAAACAAACGTAGTCTGGTTTCCATTTCGAATCTGGTAGATTTAATAATCACTTGTATTGATCATCCTAAAGCTGCAAATCAGGTATTTCTTGTTTCAGACGATCATGATGTATCAACTTCTGAAATGGTGCGAGAGATGGCAAAGGCACTAAATAAGCCTGTGTGGCAGCTACATCTGCCTGTTTGGTGCTATAAGTTAGCAGGTAAGCTTTTTAGCAAGTCGGATATAGTGGACAGATTGACTGGCTCATTGCAGGTTGATATCACCCATACGAAAGAAACCCTAGATTGGATACCAAAAGAAACAATGCAAGAGGGGTTTAAAAAAACAGCAGTTGCATTTCTTCAATCAAAAAGTAGCAGGTAATCATGTTTCGTCTCTTAGATTTTCTCGCCGCATTATTCGGTCTACTGTTGTTATGGCCAGTGTTGCTCATCGTTAGCTTTATCGGCTTATTTGACACAGGTTCCCCCATTTTTGTACAAGAACGTGTTGGGCGTTACAAAAAACCATTCAAGTTGATTAAATTTCGTACTATGTCGGTCGATACCCAGTCGGTGGCGAGCCACTTGGCGAGCACAAGTTCGATCACCAAGTTAGGTGCCTTTCTACGCAAGACTAAAATTGATGAACTTCCACAACTAATCAATGTGCTTAAAGGTGAGATGAGTTTGGTTGGGCCGAGACCTAATCTCTTTAATCAGGAGGAGCTGATAAAAGAGCGGGATGCCTTAGGGGTTTATGAGGTGTTACCTGGGATTACCGGCTTGGCACAGGTACAAAATATCGATATGTCGACCCCTGCATTGCTTGCCAAAATAGATCGGCAGATGATTGATACCCTCACCTTAACTAGCTACTTTCGTTATATCATCATGACTGCAACTGGTAGCGGTGCAGGCGATGCAGTTGGATCGAAATAATCTTGTACCGAGTAGCTTCACCTTATCTGACTTACCGCTATTAACGAGATGGTGCCATTATGTTAACCTCTTTCTTGGCTATCCCCCGTGTTTATAAACGGGGGATTAGCGTCTGTGCTGATCTGCTATTGCTAACTGTGGCATTCTGGGGTGGTTATTGGGTGCGGCTGGATGCCAATATTCCATTGCAGAGTGCACTGCACTGGCAAATGCTAGCGTTGTTACTACCGATCACCATCGTAATTTTTATGCGGTTAGGGCTGTATCGCGCAGTATTACGCTATGTCGGTTTCAAGGTGTTGTGGACGGTGTCACTCGGTGTTCTCCTCTCCACCATGTCTTTGGTCATGCTGGCGTTTTTTATGGAAGTTCCACTTCCCAGAACGGTTTCGGTTATCTATTTTGCATTTTCAGTGTTGCTGATCGGTGGTGTGCGACTGTTTTTCCGGGCGTTGGTACAGCGTAGTGCTCGGCAACGTGTTGCGGTGCTGATTTACGGTGCTGGCTCTTCTGGGCGCCAGTTACAACTGGCGTTGAATCAAGGGCAGGAGTATCTGCCGGTGGCGTTTGTTGACGATGATCCCGCTTTGGTTAAAACCGTGATCCAGGGGGTGAACGTTTACAGTACGGACGCTATCGAAGCATTGATCGAGCGCTTTGATATTAAAAAGATCTTGTTGGCCATGCCGAGTGCTTCGCGTAGTGTCAGGCAAGCGGTAATCAATAGGCTGGAACAGTGTCCATGTGAGGTCCTCTCTATCCCTGGTATGGCTGATCTGGTCGAGGGAAGTGCTCATATCGATGAGCTAAAAGAGGTCAGTATTGAGGATTTATTGGGACGTGATGCAGTGGCCCCAATTCCTGAGCTGATTAACGCTAATATATGTGGCAAGCGTGTGATGGTGACTGGAGCGGGTGGTTCTATCGGTTCTGAATTGTGTCGTCAGATCATCCGTTGTAAGCCCACGCAACTGGTGTTGTTTGAGCTGTCTGAATATGGCTTGTATGCCATTGATAAAGAGCTACAAGAAATTAGTTACCACGAAGGTTTGCAGGTTGAGATAGTGCCATTACTAGGGTCGGTTCAGCGGCAACATCGCGTGCAAGCTGTTATGAGTACCTTCCAAATCCAGACGGTTTACCATGCTGCTGCTTACAAGCATGTCCCCTTGGTTGAATACAACGTGGTGGAGGGGGTGCGCAATAATGTGTTTGGCACACTTTATTGTGCGCAGGCAGCTATCAGGGCCAAGGTTGAAACCTTTGTGCTGATTTCGACTGATAAGGCGGTGCGTCCCACTAATACCATGGGTACAACCAAGCGATTGGCCGAACTGGTGCTGCAGTCGTTGGCTGCTGCGCAGCAGCAAACTCGTTTTTGCATGGTGCGTTTTGGTAATGTCCTGGGTTCTTCTGGGTCTGTTGTGCCACTGTTTCGTAAGCAGATCCGTGATGGTGGCCCTCTGACTTTGACCCACCCCGACATCATTCGTTATTTCATGACCATTCCCGAGGCATCGCAATTGGTGATCCAGGCGGGAGCCATGGGGCAGGGGGGGGATGTGTTTGTGTTGGACATGGGGGAGCCAGTGAAGATCATTGATTTGGCGCACCGGATGATCCGTTTGAGTGGTCTGAAGCTCAAGAGCGACAAGTCCCCAACCGGTGATATCGAGATTAAGATCACTGGCTTGCGCCCAGGTGAGAAGCTGTTTGAAGAGCTACTAATTGGTGAGCAGGTTGAGGGCACTGCCCATCCCCGGATCATGAAAGCCTCAGAGTCGATGTTGCCATGGCCACAACTGCGGGCGTTTTTGGCCGAGCTCGATAGCGCGTGTTTCCGCTTTGATCATGAGCAGATCCGTAGCCTGCTGTTAAGTATGCCGACCGGTTTTAATCCTACCGACGGGATCTGCGATCTGGTCTGGCAGGCAAAAAATACTTTGCCGTATGAACCGAACTTGAGTGTGGTCGAGGACATTGATTTTCTTAATTCAGAGAGTCATCAGCCGATGCATTAAACGGCTTGCCTTACGGCACGCACCATTTTGCGTGAATGACGGGGTTGATAAATGGACAGAGGGACAACATGTTGAGGATCAATAGCTTGTTTGGGCCGAAGCAATCCTCTGTCCTCATCAGGGGCAATGTTTTGTCAGGATGTAGTCTTCAAGCATGTCTTGTCAGTCAGCCTTATATCGCAGAAATGCTAGATTGAATATGTTGAAAATCCTCGTGACCGGTGGTGCCGGCTTTATCGGCTCTGCTGTGGTGCGCCATATCATCTGTGATACCCAAGATTCCGTTATTAATCTCGATAAACTCACCTATGCTGGCAATCTGGAATCCCTGGCCGATGTATCGTCAAGCGATCGTTATGCGTTTGAGCAGGTGGATATCTGCAATCGTGCCGAGCTGGATCGGGTTTTTGCCCAGCACCAGCCGGATGCGGTGATGCACCTGGCTGCCGAAAGCCATGTTGACCGCTCCATCACAGGGCCGGCTGACTTTATCGAGACCAATATCGTTGGCACCTATATGTTGCTGGAAGCGGCTCGCGCCTACTGGAACGGTCTGGACGAGGTACGCAAGGCGGCCTTCCGCTTCCACCATATCTCCACTGACGAGGTATATGGGGATCTGCCCCATCCGGATGAAGTGGCTGCCAATGAGCCATTGCCGCTCTTTACCGAAACTACTCCTTACGCCCCCAGCAGCCCCTATTCTGCCTCCAAGGCTTCCAGCGACCATCTGGTGCGCGCCTGGCGCCGTACTTACGGCCTGCCCACCATCGTCACCAACTGCTCCAACAACTACGGCCCTTACCACTTCCCCGAGAAGCTGATCCCGCTGGTCATTCTTAACGCGCTGGATGGCAAACCGCTGCCGGTCTATGGCAAGGGCGACCAGATCCGTGACTGGCTCTATGTGGAAGACCACGCGCGCGCGCTCTACAAGGTCGTGACCACGGGCTTGGTGGGGGAGACCTACAACATCGGCGGTCATAACGAGAAGCAGAATCTGGATGTGGTCCACACCATCTGCGATCTGCTGGACGAGATGGTGCCGAAGGCGGGCTCTTATCGTGAGCAAATCACCTATGTGGCGGATCGCCCTGGCCACGATCGCCGTTATGCCATCGATGCGACCAAGATGAGCAGTGAGCTTGCTTGGCAACCGCAAGAGACCTTTGAATCCGGTATTCGCAAAACCGTGCAGTGGTATCTGGATAACCAGCAGTGGGTCAGCAACGTCAAGAGCGGTGCCTACCAGTCCTGGATTGAGCAGCACTATTCTGCGATTGAAAAGAACGATGGGGTGCGTGCCTGATGCATATTCTGCTGTTTGGCAAAAACGGTCAGGTAGGCTGGGAGCTGCAGCGCGCACTGGCGCCGCTCGGGCGCATCACTGCCGTTGATTTTGACTCCACCGACTATTGCGGCGATTTCAGCAACCCGGCAGGGGTGGCCGACACGGTACGTCTGGTCAAGCCGGATGTGATTGTCAACGCCGCAGCCCACACCGCAGTCGACAAGGCCGAAAGCGAGCGGGAGTTTGCCGAGCTGCTCAACGTGACTAGCGTGGCGGCGATTGCCAAAGAAGCGGAAGCATTGGGTGCCTGGCTGGTGCATTACTCCACCGACTATGTGTTCGATGGCAGCGGTGAGCGCCCCTGGGTGGAAACCGATGCCACCGCCCCGCTTAACGTCT
This sequence comes from Aeromonas sp. ZOR0001, assembly GCF_000801015.1. Classification (NCBI taxonomy): domain Bacteria; kingdom Pseudomonadati; phylum Pseudomonadota; class Gammaproteobacteria; order Aeromonadales; family Aeromonadaceae; genus Aeromonas; species Aeromonas sp. ZOR0001. The sequence goes on from NZ_JRJY01000110.1 coordinate 27,260, forward strand.
ATGGCGAAACCAAGCTGGCGGGTGAGCAAGGGGTCGCGATTTGTTCCCGTCACCTGATCTTCCGCACCAGCTGGGTCTATGCCGCCCGCGGCGCCAACTTTGCCAAGACCATGCTGCGCTTTGGCAAAGAGCATAGCGAGATGTCAGTCATCAATGACCAGTTCGGCGCTCCGACCGGCGCCGAGCTGCTGGCCGATTGCACCGCCCATGCGATCCGCGTGGCGCAGCGCAAACCCGAGGTCGCCGGGCTGTACCATCTGATTGCCTCCGGTACCACCACCTGGTTTGACTACGCCCAGCTGGTGTTTGCCAAAGCCAGAGAGGCCGGGGTTGAACTTGCGGTCACGCAACTCAATGCAGTGCCGACTAGCGCCTTCCCGACCCCGGCCAAACGCCCCCATAACTCCCGCCTGGATACCGGCAAATTCCAGCGCACCTTCGAGCTGGTGCTGCCGGAGTGGACGGTCGGTGTGGAGCGGATGTTAACCGAGATCTTGGGCAAATAAATCACTGGCCTGGGATGTAGTGACTGCCTCCCTGGCTGGCAGGGATAAAACAGGAAGGTGTGGCCGCAAGCCACCCTTTTCTTTTGCAATTTAAAAATAAGAAACAAGCATCATGACCAAACGTAAAGGCATTATTCTGGCCGGTGGCTCGGGCACCCGTCTCTATCCGGTCACCATGGCGGTGAGCAAGCAGCTGCTGCCCATCTATGACAAGCCGATGATCTACTACCCGCTCAGCACCCTGATGCTGGCGGGGATTCGCGATATTTTGATCATCAGCACGCCGCAAGATACTCCCCGCTTTGAGCAATTGCTGGGTGATGGCAGCCAGTGGGGTCTGAACTTGCAATACAAGGTACAGCCAAGTCCGGACGGGTTGGCCCAGGCATTTATTCTGGGTGAAGAGTTTATCGGGTCAGGCCCCTGTGCATTGGTGCTGGGGGACAACATCTTCTACGGCCACGACCTGCAGAAACAGTTGGAAGCCGCAGCGGCCAAAGAGAGCGGAGCAACCGTCTTTGCTTACCACGTGCACGACCCTGAGCGATATGGGGTGGTGGAATTTGATAAGCAGGGCACTGCTATTTCACTGGAAGAGAAGCCACTGGAGCCCAAGAGCAACTATGCGGTGACCGGTCTCTATTTCTACGACAACAGCGTGGTGGAGATCGCCAAGAGCCTGAAGCCGTCCCACCGTGGTGAGCTGGAAATAACAGATCTCAGCAATCACTACCTTGCAACAGGGCAATTGACGGTCGCCATAATGGGGCGCGGCTATGCTTGGCTCGATACCGGAACCCATGAAGCCCTGATTGAAGCGAGTAACTTTATTCAGACTATCGAAAAGCGTCAGGGATTAAAGGTTGCGTGTCCAGAAGAGATCGCCTTACGCAAGGGATTTATCGATACCGATCAGTTGCGTTCACTTGCTATCCCGCTGGCAAAAAATGGATATGGTCAATATCTGCTTCGGTTGCTTGCCACGCGTCCTGATGTGTAAGTCGGGTTGGCTTTTCGAGCTGAAGGGGATGTTCGATCTAGGAAGTCAAACAGTAAGCAAGCGGTCATCTGGTTTTTTTTCGCATGGGTTTATCAATGCAATATCGTGCAACATCGCTGGCGGGGGTTATGATCCTTACGCCCACAACTTTTTCTGATCATCGTGGCCAATTTCGTGAGTGTTTTCGTCAAGATGAGTTTGAGCAACACTGTGGCCATTATCCGCTGGTGCAAGACAATCTGAGCCGTTCGGTCGGGGGTACGTTACGCGGTTTGCATTACCAACGCAATCGACCACAGGGTAAACTGATACAGGTTATCAGTGGGATTATTTTTGATGTGGCAGTTGATATCCGGCCAGCGTCGCCCACGTACGGACAATGGTTGGGTTGTCAATTAAATGCTGAACGTGGCGAGCTTATCTGGATCCCCCCCGGTTTTGCGCACGGTTTTTATGTGCTAAGTGACAGCGCTGATGTTTTTTACAGATGCAGTGATTATTATCATCCAGATGATGAGGCTGTTATTCGATGGGATAGCCCTAACTTGGCGATAAAATGGCCGTTGTCTGAGCAAAAGCCGTTATTATTGTCTGATAAAGATCGTCTTGCCCCCTACTTTGCTGGTTACTCTTAGCATGATTCGTCAAAATAGTACTGCGTTGCAGTTGTGAGATCTTTTACACCTTGATAATCAAGAGAGAACAAATGGACAAAAAAACACCTGTCATACCTAATCAGTGGGTGCAAGAGTCTGGGTTAGACGAGATCGATTTACGTGAGTTGATGCTGGTGTTGTGGCGCCAAAAGCTGCTTATTATGCTGGTTACCCTGATGTTTTCTTTAGGCGGTATCGCTTATGCGCTGTTGGCTCCACAGCAGTGGTCAGCTTCGGCAGTGGTTGCAGAGCCAAAGCCGGAAGAGATGACACCGATGCTGAAAGTATCAAAGCTGGCAACGGTATTGGGTCTTGGCGGTTTTCCCAGCGGAAAAGATCTTTACCAGGAATTTATTCTGGAGTTCAACAGTTACGAGAATCGCCGTGATTATCTCAAAGCCAGCCCTTTATTCACCGAGGTGGTAAAAAACGATGGCCTGGATGGCAAGGCGCAGGTGCGTTGGTTGCGCGACTGGAGTAAATCGGTGACGGCTCAGCCTGTAGACAAGAAGGGGGAGGTGCCGGGTGTTGAGCTCAAGTTTGCTGCCCCCACCTCCGAGAAGTCGCTGGCAATGTTGGAGGGGTATATTGACTACATTATCAAACTGCAACAAAAGCAGTTGATACAGCGACTCGCTGAACAGCGTGATCTGCAGTTGGATGGCATGAACACGGAGTATCGGATCATGCAGGAGGACACAAAACGTACCCTGCAACAGGAAATAGTAGAATTGGCGATGGCTAACAAAGTGGCCAAAGCGGCCGGTGTCAGCGCGCCACTGGAAAACTATAACGCGCAAGATCGTTTCCTCATTTCGCTGGGTTCAAAAGGTTTGGAAGAAAAGCTGTCATTGCTGAAATCCATCGACCTTGAGGTTTATCAACCCACATTGCAATCTCTGCAGGTGAAGATGGCACGCTTAAAAAGCATCTCTTTGGACGGTATCGCATTTCGCCCTTTCTCCTATCTGGACGCGCCAGATGAACCTCTTAGCCGCGACAAGCCAAAACGTCCGCTGATCGTGGTGTTGGCCACCCTGCTAGGTGGCATGCTGGGGGTGGGTATTGTGTTGGTCAAGCATGCATTTCGTCGACCCGACGAGGCATAATGGGTTTGCTAACGAACGAGAGGGGGGCGATTAGCCCCCTTTTTTATTCTCTTTCTCTGGATATCGGGTGGGCCTAAGGAGCCGGGCGGGAATGTTAACAAGACTCATGATGGTGCTATGCGTACTTTATTGGCTGTGCGGCATGCACTTTTTTATGCACAACCCGGGTGGTGCCGGGCTCTATCTGCCCTTTAATACCTGGGGATGGATCTTCGCCTCTCTGGCTATTGGGTTGGGATTGTGGCAAGTGACCCTGCGCCAGAGACTGGTTTTCTCTCCCTTGCAAGCGGGTTTATGGATGGGGGCGCTCTTGCTGTTGCTGCCCATGTTTTATCCCGGCTTTGAGCTCAAGGATTATGCCATCCCTCGATTGTTGGGGCTTTTCGCGGGCCTGCTGTTTTTGTTTGGACTCTATCAATGGCGCTTTGATAAGGCGCAGCGTGATCACTTGCTATATCTCATCCTGATTGCGATCGCGATGGAGGCATTGCTGGGTCTGGTGCAGTTCTATCTGCTGACGCCGGGTAACTGGATTGGCTATGACACCAAAGCCAATCGCCCTTACGGGATCTTTCAGCAACCCAATGTGATGGCGAGCTTTATGGCGACTGGACTTGCCCTTGCCATCTGGCTGGAATTACGCCGAGAGGGTGGTCGATTGCTGATGGCGTTGCGCTATGGCGTCATTCTATCTGCAGCACTGTTACTGGTTGTTTTGCAATCCCGGGTGGGGCAATTAGGTGGACTGCTGGCGCTGTTTCTATTAATGCCGCAACTTTATCGCCAACGTTTGCTATGGCGGATATTGGCTCTGGTTATTGTTGCACTAGCCCTTGGCTTGTTATCCCAATATGGGATGGCGGGGGTAAAACGCGGGGTGGGAATTTATCATTCTGGTGGGGTTCGTTCGAGTATATGGTCTTTTACCTACGGTCTAGTAACACAGCATTGGATGGTTGGTATCGGTTATGGAGGTTTTGAGTCTACTTTTTTACATCGTTATGTTGAGGCTAGAAGCCTTAGTCCAGATATAGGAATGGAAATCTATAACCTTGACCACCCCCACAACGAGTTTCTCTATTGGGCTGTTGAGGGCGGTATTGCACCCATGGTCGGCATGGTGATCATGGGTGGCGCATTATTATGGCGTCTGGCGAGTGTGCGTTGGGTAAATGCCATGGGGCTGCTTGCTCTGGTTACACCGATATTGCTTCATACCCAGACGGAATACCCACTCTACCATGCGATCGTGTTATGGTGGCTGTTGCTGACGCTGATTTATATCATCGATACCGAAATTGAAGAGACCAACCTGGCGAGTCAGGGTTTCTCATCATGGTGGGATATGGAGTGCCGCTCATGGTTGTTACTGCGATTTATGGCGATCGCTATCCCGTTGCTGGTTGTTCCCTTTATGCTTACGGCCATTCACACCGCATGGGTAGTCACCAAATATGAACGGGGTGGGTATAAAGAGCCGACTTTGCTACTTGATATCGTCAATCCCATGGCCTGGTTGACCCGAGTCGAGTTTGATGTGAACTCAGTTCGTCTGATGGTGGGTTTGCAGACAAATAACAAGACCGAACTGGAAGCTTATCTGGAGTGGGGGCAGTCATTCGTACGCCATACACCCCGTGCCAACATATACGCCAATATGGTGATCGCGCTTAATGCATTGGGTCGTACAGAGGAAGCCAATGCGATGCGAGCGGAAGCACTCAAGCTCTATCCAACCGAGCCCCTTTTAACTGGATCCGCTTCACAGGCAGTGATTACCGGTGTTGATCAATCAGGCAAGAATATAACCAAAAATAAATAGTGCTATTTGGCCACATAGAAAGCCAGCCCTTAAAAACGGCTGGCTTTTTTATTGTTTACCTTCTGGACGGCCAGTATCCGAACAGTCTGTTTTCGGACGCATACGTCTGTCAAATGGGCTATGAAAAGCATATTTGAAATGTCATTCTCTGCTCTCAACCGATTGATTAATATGTGATTTCATTGGTGGTGCCGAATGGGTTGATAGTCAGTTGGGATATCCCCTCATCATCGGGGGACGGGACAGGATCTAGACATGTTCATTGCTAAACAGATAGACGTAGTCTTGTCACATGATGTTGAACGTATGGTAGAAATGTGCGCTCAGGCTTATAAGTCAGGTTACAGAGCTCATTTGTTGGATGCTGAACTGGAAATTAATGAGTCTTGAAATAGCGATGTTCTTGAACACAAGATGGTAATCATCCCTCTCCCCAGAAGAGCTGCATTCCAGCCGGTTTGTTATTGATAGTGGCAAGCATTCGATCTTGATGGTGAAATTTAAGAAAAAAAGAACGTTAATATAGAAAAACTGTATGTTGTTGGGAATTGTCCATGCTATTCTGAAACGGTATCCCTGTAACCGACTTTTTTGTGAGGAAATAATGAACGAGTTTCTGAAAGTTCTGCTGAACATTCGCAGTCTGCGTGCGGCTATTCGTGAGCTGCCGTTTGAGCAACTGCTGGAAGCTAAAGAGAAGTTTGACCTGGTTTACCAAGAGCGCGCCGATTCTGTTGAACAGGAGCGTGCTGAACAGGAAGAGCGTCAGCGCAAGCTGAATGAATTCACCGAAATGCTGCAGCAGGCTGGTATTGATCCTCGCGAGCTGTTGGCGACTGCCGCTGCTCCAGCTATTGCGACTGGCGCTGCCAAGAGCAAGCGTGCTCCGCGTCCGGCTAAATACAAGTACGAAGAAGATGGCCAGGAAAAAACCTGGACCGGTCAAGGCCGTATGCCGAAAGCCATTGCTGCTCAAGTAGCACTGGGTAAAGACCTGAACGATTTCCTGATCTAATTCGTCAGGTTCCGAGATTGAATAATGCCGCCCAAGGGCGGCATTATTTTTTGCCGTCTTACTCGTGGTTATCCAATCCGCCTTTCGCCACACTGCTATCTACATCCTCGCTTGTATCCTTTTTTACCGTCGTTTCACTTCACTGTTACTTTGCTCAATATCAATCGTTGTTTGCGATTAATTTTGTCGTGCAGGATTAACAGCGTGATATCGCTATTTGTATGCGTCGTGCAGATATCCGCTTCGGATATGTCTCTCATGATTCGCGGGGAGCCGCTCGGCAAGAGCCGCGAGCTCTCTGCTGATGGAATATCCGGTAACCGTTATCTCCGATCAGGGGGCGTGAGGCGGAGAGAGCCGCAAGGTATGGCCGGGGTAGTCAGGGTCGCTGATGCATGTAATTGGCTGCGCTGCCATGACTGCCCCTGATGATGGGCAATGGCGTTTGTCTGCCGTGTGGGCGAGGGAATTCGGTGCGGTCGATGGCGATGGTATTCCCCACTCTACAGGCAGAGTGGGGAATATTGGGGGAGGCGTTATCGGGGCGCCACGCTATCGCTGCCACCCAGGGCGCGATAGATTTTGGCAGTGGTGGTGAGCTGATCTTTTTGCTGTGCCAGCAGGCTCTGCTGGGCATCCCATAGCCGGTTCTGCTCATCAAGCCAGGCTTGCACGCCGGTCGCACCCGCCTGGAAGCGAGCCTTGGCCAGCCGTTCGGCCTCCTGGGCATAACGCAGCTGCTCCTGCAGATAATCGAGTCGCTGCTGGCCATAGTGGCGGGCGGCCAGATTGTCTTCCACCTCCACCAGTGCGGTGTAGAGCTGTTTGCGAAACTCGGTTTCAGCAATCTGGTAATCCAACTCTGAGCTTTCGATGGCGATCTGGGTGCGGTTGTATTCAAGGAAAGGGAGGGCGAGGCTGGCCCCTAGCGTACCGACCGGATTTTGCAGCACCTGCGCCAATCTATCGGATGCGGTGCTGGCACTGCCGGTCAGGGTCAGGCTGGGGTAGAAGCTGGTGCGGATCTCGTCACCTTTTGCCAGCGTCTTGCGCAGCCGCAATTCGGCCGCTTTGACGTCAGGGCGGCGTGCCAGCACATCGGCCGGAATACCCACCGCAAGTTCAGGAATGGTCTGCTTTGCAAAGGACGCGGGTGCATACTCCAGCGGTCCGCTGCTACGGCCTAGCAGCAGACGCAGGGCATTGCGAGCTTGCTCCTGCTGCGCCTTGAGGGAGGCCAGCTCAGCCTGCTTGCCTGCCAGTTGCTGGCGTGCCTGCGCCAGATCGAGTCGGGTGATGGCGCCTGCCTGGTATTTGGTTTGGGTCAGCTGCTCGGTACGGGTCCGGTTGGCCAGCTGCTGTTCTCCGAGTGCGATGGCAGAGCCGAGATAGCCGAGCTGCCAATACTGCTCCAGGGTATTGCCGATCAGCAGTAGTCGGGTGCTGGCGAGATCCTGCTCGCTTGCCGCCGCTTCCCAGCTTGCCTGATCTCGCACCGAGGCAAGCTTGCCCCACAAATCCACTTCGTAACTGAGGCTCAGCGAGGGGCCCAGACTGTTTGTGTCTTTTCCGGTTTTCAGATCCTTGTTGCCACTGGCTGCGATAGTGCCATTGACCGAGGGGGTGAGGTTGGTATCGGCCTGCTCGGCGCCCAGTCTGGCGCTTTTGAGCTTGAGGGCCGCCACATGCATGTCCGGGTTGGCGGCCAGTACCGCCTCGACCAATTTGTCGAGCTGGGGATCATGAAATTCCCGCCACCAGAGGCCAGCCTGCATAGCCAGTTGGACGCCCTCTGCCTGTTGCCATGCAGGGGCGATCGCCAGCTCGGGTCTTTGATAGGTGCTGTGCTGACTACAGCCGCTGAGGGCCATGCAGAGAGCCAGCCAGGAGAGTTTGTGCATTGTTATTCCCTCGCCAGTGCGACAACAGGGTCGAGCCGTGCCGCATTGCGTGCCGGCAGGTAACCAAACAGGATCCCGATGAGTGACGAGCAGCCAAAGGCCATCAGGATGGAGAAGAGCGAGAACTGCATCTTGATGGAGTCCACCAGCAGTGAAAAGAGCGCGCCAATGCCGAGCGAGAGGCCGACGCCGAAGATCCCCCCCAGCAGGCTCACCATCACAGCTTCAATCAGAAATTGCTGCAGAATATCCGACTGGCGGGCGCCCACGGCCATGCGAATGCCGATCTCGCGGGTGCGCTCGACCACCGACACCAGCATGATGTTCATCACGCCCACCCCGCCGACGATCAGCGAGATCACCGCGATGGCCGAGACCATCAGGGTCATGGTGGCGGTGGTTTTCTCCACCGATTTGATGATGCTGTCGCTGCTAAAGGTGAAGAAATCCTTCACCCCGTGGCGCTTGGTGATCAGCTCGATCACCGCCTGCTCGGCCAGCGCCGGTTGTACCCCGTCTTTGACCCGGATGGTGATCTGGCTGAAGTGGTGCTGCGAGATGAGGCGACTCATCACTGCGCTGTAGGGCAGCCAGATATTGACCGACTGGCTGGTGGGGCCGAAGCCGGTCTCCTGCGAAACCACACCGACAATCCGCACCGGCAAGGTGCCGACCAGTACCACCTTGCCGACCGGTTCCTCCTTGCCAAGCAGACTGGTGATGCTCTTCTTGTCCACCACGGCAACGGCGGCACGCTGCTGGATATCTTGCCACTCCAGTAAGCGACCACTGACCAGCGTCATTCCCTTCACCTTGAAATAGTCGTTACCGACCCCGGTCACATTGCCGCTGTTGGTCTTGTTGCGATAGCGCAACTGGCCGGAGCTGCCGATCTCGGGGCTGGCGCCCGCAAGATAGGGTTGTCCCAGCAGAGCATCGAGATCCCCCTTGTTGAGGGTCTGGATGCTGGCCATCTTCTCATCGCCCCATCCCTTGCCCGGGAAGATTTCGATGGTGTTGGTGCCCATCGCATTGATCTGGTCGATCACCTTGGCGCGCGCCCCTTGCCCCAGCGCCACCACGCTCACTACGGCAGCGATGCCGATGATGATGCCGAGCATGGTGAGGAAGGTGCGCATCCGGTGGGCGAGCATGGCATGTATCGCCATCCGTCCCGCTTCCCGATAACGATCCCAGTCGTGACCCATGGCGCCTTTAGTGGGCGCTATTTTTTGAGGGGCTACAGCGGTGGCTGGAGCCAACACGGTCGTTTGGCAGGGGCCGCTATCTTGTTCAATCCGACCATCCTTGAGAGTGATGATCCGGTCGGCATGGCTGGCCACGTTCATATCGTGGGTGACCAGAATGATGGTGTGGCCCTGAGCGTGCAGCTCCTTGAGGATCGCCATCACCTCCTTGCCGCTCTGGCTATCCAGTGCGCCGGTCGGTTCATCGGCGAGGATCACTTCGCCGCCATTGGCCAGCGCTCGGGCGATACTGACCCGCTGCTGCTGACCGCCGGAGAGCTGGCCCGGGGTATGGTGACTGCGATCGGCCAGCCCCAGTCTGCCCAGCAGCTGACGCGCGCGCGCCTGGCGATCCGGGCGGCTGGTACCGGCATAGACAGCTGAGATCTCCACGTTGGCGGCGGCATCGAGATGGGGCAGCAGGTGGTAGCGCTGAAAGATAAAGCCGAAGTGGTGGCAGCGCAGCCGGGCCAGCGCCAACGCATCCATGGTGGCGGTGTCCTGACCGCGAAACAGATACTGGCCGCTGCTCGGGCTATCGAGACAACCCAGCAGGTTCATCAGGGTCGACTTACCGGAGCCGGACGCGCCGACAATGGCGATCATCTCTCCTGCCGTGATAGTGAGATCAAGAGGGTGGAGCACGGTGACTTCGCTGTCGCCGCTCTGGTAGCGTCGCTCGACCCCTTTCAGCTGGATCAACGGCAGCTGGTTCAGGGGCTCACTCATAGCATCACCGCCATCTCATCATTGTCGGCGGGGGCTCCGTGATTGAGCTGCACCTCCTCCTTCTCACTCAGCCCGCTGATCACCTCAATGCGGATCTCGTCCTTCATACCGGTCTTGATATGACGGGTTTCGGTTGTCTCATCGTCCTTGATCACGGTGACTTCATACTCGTTGTCACCCAGCGACTTGCCGAGGGCGGTTTGCGGCACAGTGAGCACCTGCTTGCGCTCGCCGAGCACTATGGTCACCTGGGTGGTCATTGCCACTCGCAGGGTATGATCGGGATTGGGCACATCGAACAGGGCGTAGTAGTAAACGGCCGCATTGTTGGTGGTGGTACCTGTGGTGGCCTGATCGTTGATGTTGGTAGGCGCTAACTCCACGGCGCGAAGCGTACCCTGATAGCGGGTATCCGGATCGCCGATCAAGGTGAAATAGACCGGCATGCCGGCTTTGACCTTGGTGACATCGGCTTCGGAGATCTGCGCCTTGACTGTCATGGTCTCGAGGTTGGCCAGCTTGAGCACGGTCGGCACCGTCTGGCTGGCTGCCAGGGTCTGGCCCTGACGGGTCACAATGCTGATGACGGTGCCATCCATCGGCGCCAGGATCTTGGTGTAGCCCAGCTCGGTCTTGGCCCGATCAACCTTGATCAGGGCGTTGTCGATATTGGCCTGGCTATTTTGCAGTTCGGCGCGGGTGACCGCCAGCAGGGCCTCGGCACTCTCCAGATCGGCCCGTGAGCTTGCCTCCTGCTTGAACATCTGCTGCTGGCGCCGCCAGGCGAGCTCGTTCTGTTTGAGTTGTGCCTGCTTGATCTTGAGCTGGGCGCGGTTGCTGGCAAGCTCCGCCTCGGCCGTCTTGAGGTTGTTCTGGGCAATCAGGGGATCGATCTCGGCCAGCAGGTCTCCCTGCTTGACCTGATCTCCGGCCTCGACGGCCAGCTTGGTAACCTGACCGGAGACTTGGGCCCCCACATCCACCTGCTCTACGGCCTGCAGCACACCACTGGCCAGCACGGTCTGGGCAATATCCTCGCGGGTCACCTGAGCGGTCAGCATCGCCTTGGGGGGTTGACTGGGCCAGAGCAGCCAGCCGAGGAGCACCACGGCGATCAACATGGTGATGGCCAGGGTTCTCTGCTTGGGGGTTATGTTCATCGATCACCTGAATGGAAACGGAAAAGGTTGTGCGCGGCGATTATCCTGCAGCAAAGCCCTGATAAATAACAGCCGCAAATATGTAAGCAAAGTTATGGCGTTAACTGTCAATAAGCCGAGAAAGGAGTAAGCGAGAGGCCGCAGTGGTGAGCAACATGATCAGCAAGAGGGGGGGAGTGTGGCTGGCGGTGGCGATGAAAAAGCCCTGCGCAGAGGCAGGGCTTTGGAATAGGTGATGGCGAGGGAGGATCAGGCCTTGGCCAGCAGATCCATCACCCAGGGCAGACCCTGCTTCTTGCGGCTGACAAAGCCCGGGTGGTAGCTGGACTCTGCCAGTACTTTGGCGTGCTCGGTAAAGTAGATGCGGCTGGCAGCCGCAGTCAGGTCAGTCACCATCAGCACGAAGAAGTCGAGCCCTTCGCTTTCAACACGGTGCGCCATCTCTTGCTGCAGAGTTTCGATCTGGTCGGCAAGCTGTTGTTCGCTGCCCACTTCAATCTGGCTCATGATGAAGTTCAGACCTTCGGCCTGGAATGCCTTCTCATCCTGCTGCAGCAGTTGAGCTGGGGTCAGGCCGCTCAGGTCGGTTTTCGCCATCAGCAGCTGTTGGCCGAATTCGGCCAGCGATACTTCGGCCAGCGGTGCCAGACGCTCGCAAGCGATCTTGTCCTGCTCGGTGGTGGTCGGAGAGGTGAGACAGAGGGTGTCGCTCATGATGGCGCCCAGCATCAGGCGAGCCTGGCTGCGGGTCACAGTGCCTTGCTGGCTCAGCAGATCAAAAGCGATGGTGCAGGTGCAGCCGACGGCCCGGATCCAGGCATCCAGCGGAGACTGGGTGACCAGAGTGCCGAGACGGTGGTGATCCACCAGACCCAGTACATTGGCCTGTGCCAGTGTGGCAGGGCCCTGTTCCAGATCACTGAAATCCACCAGCCAGACATCTTCACCGGTCAGATCTTTGGTCAGCAACTCGGGTTCGCTGACGCCAGCCTGCTCCAGAATAAAACGGGTTTCGGTGCGCAGGTCACCCAGACGCCATGGGGTGGCCTGACGGCCCTGGCCATTGAGCCAGTCGGTGATAACCAGCGCACTGCAGATACTGTCGCTATCAGGATTCTTGTGACCAAAAACGTGGATCATAGACAAAGCCTCACAATTGGATACCCATAAAGGGGGGCAACACTATGCGAAATCCGCCACATGAAGGCAACCGGATCCACGCCCATGTTGCTGCCAGCTTCGCCTAACTCGCCATTTTATTGATCTGGGTAGGTAATCCTGACGCGAGTTCAGTTATCACAGTTGGCTATTGGCTATTGCTGACTGTGAAGGCCATGGCACTCGTCCGTACCTGCTAAGTCAGCATGTTCGGTCTGCCCTGTCAGTCGCTATCGCTGCAAATCGGCTTTATCACCTGATTCAACGACGCAGCAGCTCGCGGGCGTTGGCCAAGGTGTTGTCAGTGATCTGGTCACCACCGAGCAGGCGTGCCAACTCATTGAGACGGGCAGCCTCATCAAGGGCACTCATTTGGGTTTCGGTGGTTTTGCCATCGGTATGCTTGCTCACCACCATATGCTGGTGGCCGTTGCCTGCCACCTGAGGCAAGTGAGTGACCACCATCACCTGAGTGGACTCGCCGAGCTGGCGCAGCAGGCGACCCACCACGGCGGCAGTCGGGCCGCTGATCCCCACATCCACTTCGTCGAAAATCAGGGTCGGGGTGGAGACCTTACGAGCACTGATCACCACGATGGCAAGGCTGATACGCGACAGCTCGCCACCCGATGCAACCTTGCCAAGCGGCTGGATGGGCTGACCCGGGTTGGTGGTGACCATAAATTCGACCCGATCGATACCCAGTGGTGACAGGCTGCTCTGGGCGTCGGGGCGCACCTCGATGGCAAAGCGGCCATCGGGCATCGCCAGTTCGTGCATGCTGCTGGTTACCTTGGCGCCCAGCTCCTGGGCGTAACGCTGACGGCTCTGACTCAGGGCTTCGGCGGCCTGGACAAACGCCTGACGGGCCTCGGCCAGTTCATCTTCCATCCCCTCTAACCGCTCTTCGTCAGAGTTGAGGCGAGCGAGATCAGAGGCCAGCTCCTGATGGTACTGAGCCAGATCTGCCGGTTTGACATGGTGCTTGCGGGCCAGATTGATTGCCTTGGAGAGGCGGGCCTCCAGCTCGTTAAAACGCTCGGGATCCAGCTCCAGCCGATCGAGGTAGCTGCGCAGTTCGCTGTGGCTCTCCTGCACCCCGATCAGCGCTTCGTTCAGCATCTCCAGTACCGGAGTGAGGCGGCTGTCAATGCTGACCAGCCCCTCGGCCCGATCGACGGCCGATTGCAGCAGCCCTGCGATAGTGGTCTCTTCGTTGTCATAGAGCAGATCGAGGCAAGCCCCGCACTCTTGCATCAGTTCTGTGCCGTTGGCCAGACGCTGGTGCTCCTCCTCTATCTCTTCGAACTCCCCCGGCTGCAGGGCAAATTCGTCCAGCTCCTGCACCTGATACTCGATAAGCTGGCGGCGGGCCTCCCGCTGCTGCTGCTCGGCCTTGAGCCGGTTCAGCTCGTTTTGCAGTTGGCGCCACTGCTGATAGTGCTGGCGCACCTCGTCGAGCAGCAGATGGTGACCGGCATAACCGTCGAGCAGAGCGAGCTGGTAGTCGGGTTTGAGCAGCATTTGGTGGGCATGCTGACCGTGTACGTTGACCAGCAGTTGGCCCAGATTCTTGAGCTGGGTAAGAGGGACAGGCACGCCGTTGATATAGCTGCGTGAGCGCCCCTCGGCGGAGATGACTCGCCGGACGATACACTCACCTTCGTTTTCCAGCTCGTTGGTGGCGAGCCAAGCGCGGGCGGCCGGGTTGTTGTCCAGCAGGAAGCGGGCGCTGACCTCGCTTTTGGCGCTATCGGGTCGCACCATGCCGGCTTCGGCCCGCTCTCCGAGACAGAGACCGAGAGCATCGATGGCGATGGATTTACCGGCACCGGTCTCACCTGTGATACAGGTCATGCCCGGTTGCAGATCGAGTTCGAGAAACTTGACGATAGCGAAGTTGTTGACGGTCAGCTGGGTCAGCATGGTCTCATCCTGTATAGGTCAACATTACTGTGTATGCATCCAGTATATACTGGTCTTATATACAGTAAAGAGGGCACCGTCATTTTTAACAAAGGAAAGCCGCGCCAGTGCGGTATGGCTATGAAAATGCGGTACTGGTATGAGAGTGCAAGGGACGTTGCTACGACAGAAATGAGAAAGGCGCCAATTCAGGCGCCCTCTCTGGCAATGCCGTTGTCGGTCAGCGCCGATTAAAACAGCTTGCTGCCCCAGCCGAGCTTGTTGCGCAGCACGTGGAAGTAGCTGTAGTCGAGCGGGTGAACCAGATGAAGCTGGTGGTGGCTCTTCTTGATGAGGATCTCGTCCCCCGGGTGGACCGCCAGCGTCACCTGACCGTCACAGCTGACCTGCATGGCATCGTCCTGATTATCCGGCGAGACCAGCAGCCGTACTTCGCTGTCGGCATCGAGTACGATGGGGCGACTGCTGAGGGTATGCGGGAACATCGGCACCAGCGTGATGGCGTTGAGCTTGGGGGTGAGGATGGCGCCGCCAGCCGACAGGGAGTAGGCGGTCGAGCCGGTCGGGGTGGCCACTATGATGCCGTCCGAACGCTGGCTATACATAAAGCTGCCATCGATATAGACCTCGAACTCGATCATGTGGGCGATCTTGCCCGGATGCAGCACTGCTTCATTCACCGCCAGATTGCTCGACTTGCGCTCGCCGTGGCGATAGACCGAAGCCTCCAGCAGGAAGCGGTGTTCGCTCTTGTAGTGACCGGAAAGCACCTGCTCCAGTGGAAGCAGGTAATCCTGCGGCGAGAGGTCGGTCAGAAAGCCGAGGTTGCCCCGGTTCACCCCGATCACCGCCACATCGAAGCGCGACAGCACTCGCGCCGCCCCCAGCATGTTGCCGTCACCGCCGACCACGATGGCGAGATCGGCCTGCTGGCCCAGTTGCACCAGATCCATCACGTTTTCATCGAGGATGCTCAGGGTCTGGGCGACCCGGCTCTCCACCAGTACCCGAAAGCCGCGGGCGGTCAGGTATTGATGCAGGCCGGTCAGCGTCTGGTTGGCCCCCTCATGGTGGGGTTTGCCAATCAGGGCGATGGTTTTGAACGGAGAATCCATAGTCAGTCAGATCTGGGATGGGTATTGCGGGCCAGTATACAGTGCTTTGCTCCGCTTGTGACGCTCTCCCGTGTGACGGGGCTGGCTATCCCCTTGAGGCTACTGGTTAAACAGTGAGCGGTAACCCGGATAAACCGACGGTTGCGGCTATTCAGCAACCCAGATTGCCCTTTACCCCTTGAAAGCCGGGGATGCATCCCCATAATAGCGCCAACATAGTCGGTCTGTTGTCGTCCGGTCGCTCAACCAGACGTCAGGGCCCTCATAAGTAACCCCGGAATTGGAGATGTCATGAACCACGAAGAGCAAAAGGTTGAAGCGATGGAGCAAGTGGAAGCCCAGCCAGTCGAGCCGACCGATGTAGACAGTGAAGTGACAGCCGAGCAGGCCCGCATTGCCGAACTGGAAGCGCAGCTGGAAACCGCCATCCAAAAAGCGGCGGAAGAGCGTGAACGCGCCCTGCGTACCGCCGCCGAGATGGAGAACCTGCGCCGTCGTACCGAGCTGGATGTGGAGAAGGCGCACAAGTTTGCTCTGGAGAAGTTCGCCAACGAACTGCTGCCGGTGCTGGACAACCTTGAGCGAGCCATCGAACTGGCCGACAAGGAGAACGAAGCCCTCAAGCCTATGATCGAAGGTGTCGAGCTGACCCTGAAATCCATGCAGAGCGGCGTGGCCAAGTTTGGTCTGGTGGCGCTCGACCCGATCAACCAGCCGTTTGACCCCAACGCCCATCAGGCGATGAGCATGGTACCGAGTGCCGATGTGGCGCCGAACACAGTGATTGCCGTGATGCAGAAGGGCTATGACCTCAACGGTCGGGTGATCCGTCCGGCCATGGTGATGATCGCCAAAGCGGTCGACTGATAGGCTGTGGGTGCCCGAGCCCGCCCTGTGGCGGGCTTTTTGTTTCGCAGTGCAGCCCCTGCTCATCTTGCCCGGTTTTACGGCTCAACGTGACCGCGCAACCATGACAAAAGGTGTGGTTTTTTAGGGTTGGGGCTTGAAGCTGCGTCTGGCGACCCCATATAGGTAGCAAGGCCGCGGCGGCACAAAAAATTTGATGCCGGGAGCTTGAAAGCCAGATTGGCAGCCCCCACCTAGCCGTTAACGCATTAAGGCGAGTTCCTCGCCAGTTTATTCAAAGTATTTGGAGATTCGTCAAATGGGTAAAATCATCGGTATTGACCTGGGTACTACCAACTCCTGCGTCGCTATTCTGGATGGCGACACTGCTCGCGTGATCGAGAACGCAGAAGGCGATCGTACTACTCCGTCCATCATTGCCTATGCCGATGATGGCGAGATCCTGGTTGGTCAGCCGGCCAAGCGTCAGGCCATCACCAACCCGAAAAACACCCTGTTCGCCATCAAGCGTCTGATCGGTCGTCGTTTTGAAGATGAAGAAGTGCAGCGTGACCTGAAAATCATGCCGTACGCCATCGCCAAAGCTGACAACGGCGACGCCTGGGTTGAAGTGAAGGGCAAGAAAATGGCACCGCCGCAGATCTCTGCCGAAGTGCTGAAAAAGATGAAAAAGACTGCCGAAGACTACCTGGGTGAGCCGGTAACCGAAGCTGTTATCACTGTTCCGGCCTACTTCAACGACGCCCAGCGTCAGGCTACCAAGGATGCCGGTCGCATCGCCGGTCTGGATGTAAAACGCATCATCAACGAGCCGACTGCTGCTGCTTTCGCTTACGGCGTGAACAAGGTCAAGGGCGAGCGCAAGGTTGCCGTATATGACCTGGGTGGCGGTACTTTCGATATCTCCATTATCGAGATCGACGAAGTGGAAGGCGAAACCACCTTCGAAGTACTGGCGACCAACGGTAACACCCACCTGGGTGGTGAAGACTTCGACAACCGCGTCATCAACTACCTGGTTGACGAGTTCAAGCGTGAGCAAGGTATCGACCTGCGCAACGACCAGCTGGCTCTGCAGCGTCTGAAAGATGCCGCCGAGAAAGCCAAGATCGAGCTCTCTTCTGCCCAGCAGACCGACGTCAACCTGCCGTACATCACTGCAGATGCCACCGGTCCGAAGCACATGAACATCAAGGTTACCCGCGCCAAGCTGGAATCTCTGGTGGAAGACATGGTGAAAGACTCTCTGGAGCCGGTTCGTGTCGCCCTGAAAGACTCCGGTCTGGCAGTTGGCGAGATCGACGACGTGATCCTGGTTGGTGGTCAGACCCGTATGCCGCTGGTTCAGAAGACCGTTGCCGAGTTCTTTGGCAAAGAGCCGCGTAAAGACGTCAACCCGGACGAAGCCGTGGCCATGGGTGCTGCCATCCAGGGTGCCGTACTGTCCGGTGACAAGACCGACGTACTGCTGCTGGACGTTACCCCGCTCTCCCTGGGTATCGAAACCATGGGTAGCGTGATGACTGCGCTGATCGAGAAGAACACCACCATTCCGACCAAGAAGTCCCAGGTGTTCTCCACTGCCGAAGACAACCAGTCTGCCGTGACCATTCACGTGCTGCAGGGTGAGCGCAAGCGCGCCAGCGACAACAAGTCTCTGGGCCAGTTCAACCTGGAAGGCATCCGTCCGGCACCGCGCGGTCTGCCGCAGATCGAAGTGACCTTCGACATCGATGCCAACGGTATCCTGCACGTCTCTGCGAAAGACAAAGAGACCAACAAAGAGCAGAAGATCACCATCCAGGCCTCCTCTGGTCTGTCTGATGACGAGATCGAGCGCATGGTACGCGAAGCCGAAGCCAACGCGGCCGAGGACAAGAAGTTTGAAGAGCTGGTACAGGCTCGCAACCAGGCTGATGGTCTGGTCCACTCCGTACGCAAGCAGATCACCGAAGCCGGTGAAGCCCTGCCTGCCGACGACAAGACCAAGATTGAAGCTGCTCTGAGCGAGCTGGAAGCGGCCATCAAGGGTGACGACAAGGCTGCTATCGAAGCCAAACAGCAGGCTCTGCTGGAAGCGTCCCAGAAGCTGATGGAAATTGCCCAGCAGCAGGCTCAGGCCCAGGGTGCAGCCGGTGCTGATGCCGGTCAGTCTTCCTCTTCTGCCAAGGCTGACGACGACGTAGTCGACGCCGAGTTCGAAGAAGTGAAAGACGACAAGAAGTAAGCCCTACCCAGATGGGCGAAGTCCGCTTCGCCCATCGGCTTGGTCAATGAATTCACGGGCGTTGGGTAACCAACGCCCGTCTGCGTAACCACAGGATGAGTATGTCGAAGCGCGATTTCTACGAAGTACTGGGTGTGGCGAAAGATGCCGACGATCGCGAGATCAAGAAGGCGTACAAGCGCCTGGCCATGAAGTATCACCCGGATCGTAACCAGGGTGATGCCGCATCCGAAGAGAAGTTCAAAGAGGTCAAGGAAGCCTACGAGGTCCTGACCGATGCCAACCTGCGTGCCCGTTACGACCAGTACGGCCATGCCGGTGTCGACCCGAGCCAGGGTGGCGGTGGCCACGGTGGCTTTGGCGGCGGTGCCGACTTCGCCGACATGTTTGGTGACGTATTCGGTGACATCTTCGGCGGTGGCCGTGGTGGTGCCCGTCGTGGCCCGGCCCGTGGCTCCGACCTGCGTTACACCATGGAGCTGACGCTGGAAGAGGCGGTACGCGGGGTCTCCAAGGAGATCAAGGTGCCGACTCTGGTTCACTGCGAAGTCTGTAACGGCTCCGGTGCCCACACCGGCAGCAGTGCCCAGACCTGCCCGACCTGCCACGGCTCCGGCCAGGTGCAGATGCGTCAGGGCTTCTTTGCGGTGCAGCAGGCGTGTCCGCACTGTCACGGTCGCGGCAAGATCATCAAGGATCCGTGCCGCAAGTGTCACGGTGAAGGTCGCTACCAGCGCACCAAGACCCTGTCGGTGAAAATTCCGGCGGGCGTCGATACCGGCGATCGCATCCGTCTCTCCGGCGAAGGGGAGGCAGGGGAGGCAGGGGCTCCGGCAGGGGATCTCTACGTACAGGTGCACGTCAAAGAGCACGAGATCTTCGTGCGTGACGGCAACAACCTCTACTGCGAAGTGCCCATCAGCTTCACCGCAGCTGCGCTGGGTGGCGAGATTGAAGTGCCGACCCTGGATGGCCGCGTCAAGCTCAAGGTCACTCCGGAGACCCAGACTGGCAAGATGTTCCGCATGCGCGGCAAGGGCGTCAAGTCCGTGCGCTCCGGTCAGGTAGGGGATCTGATGTGCAAGGTGGTGATCGAGACTCCGGTCAACCTCACCGAGCAGCAGAAAGAGCTGTTGCGCCAGCTGGACGAGTCGTTCAGCGGTGCCGCTGCCAAGACCCACAAGCCGAAATCGGAAGGCTTCTTCGAAGGGGTGAAACGCTTCTTCGACGATCTGACCAGCTGATTTCAGCGACCCGAATAAACAGAGCCGGCCTTGTGCCGGCTCTTTTTTTGCCCGCCGTTTAGCCAGGATCCGCCCTATTGAGTGGATCCTGATGAGGGATCCTCCTCACAACTCCCGCCAATTCCTGCTGTACAAATGTTATCCCGCTCACACTGTTGCTGAAACGGTTTAGTTGCTGTATTGAGTTGGCTAAAGCGGTTTAGCTATGCTCTGGCTGTCGATAACAACAGCGCCCGTTCGGGCTACAGATGACAGGTGAGGAAGATGATGATGTTCAAGAGCAAGTTGGCGCTGGCGGTAGCGCTGGGATTGGGGATGAGCAACCCGCTGTGGGCGGCGGATGGCGGTATCGAGGCCCGTCTGGCGGCGCTGGAGGCGCGAGTACAGGCGGCAGAGAGTCGTGCCAGTCAGGCGGAAGTGAAGGCGAGCGCCGCCAGCGAGCAGGCGCAGGTGGCCGACAACCGCAGCCAGAAGGTGGATGAGAAGACCGCTGGTGCCCAGGGCTTCGAGTTTCACGGCTACGCCCGCTCGGGCCTGTTGGTAAACAGCAATGGCAACGGCGGGCGCGGCGGCCCCTACATCACGCCAGCCGGTTCGGTGGGCGGGGCCGTCGGTCGCCTTGGCAACGAGGATGATACCTACATGGAGGCCAACCTGCTGAAAACCCAGACCTTCGAGGATGGCAGCTGGGCCCGCTACAGGCTGATGCTGGCTGACGGGGTGGAGACCAGCAACGACTGGACCGCCAGCGATTCGAGCCTCAATACCCGTCAGGTGTTTGCCGAGATCGGCAATCTGGCGAGCTTCGACGGCCCCTTCAAGAATGCGGTGCTGTGGGCGGGCAAGCGCTTTGATCGGGACAACTTTGACATCCACTGGCTCGATTCCGACGTGGTGTTCCTGGCCGGTACCGGCGGCGGTGTCTACGACGTGCAGCTGGCCGACAGCTGGAAGGCCAACTTCTCCCTCTATGGCCGCGATTACGGCGACATCAGCGCCAGTGGCCTCTCCGATATCGAGAGCTACATTCTCACCATGAACAACCGTGTCGGCAACTGGCAGTGGATGGTGAACGGCCTCTCGGCCAAGGACAATGACGCCCGCATCAATGACAAGGGGGCGGGCAGTGAGGCGGCGGACAAGGGGGCACACACCCTGCTGGCCTACCACGGCGAGAGCTTCTTTGGCCTCAACCCCGGTTTTGCGAAGGCGGCGGTGCTGTATGGTCATGGGCTGGGGGCCGAGGTCAAGGGGCTGGGCTCTGACAGCGAGCTGTTGCCTGACGCCGATGCGGTGCGGGTCGCCGTGTTTGGCGCTACCGATCTTAATCCGCGCTGGCGTTTTGCCCCGGCCCTGCTTGCCGAGCAGAGTCAGGATCGCTACGTGAAAGGGGATGAGTACCGCTGGCTCACCGTCAATACCCGGGTGGCGCAGGTGCTGAGTCAGAACGTCGAGCTGGTTTACGAGGCGGCCTGGCAGTACATGGATCTCGATCCCAAGGGTTACAAGGGACGCCAGGCGGTGAACGGCAACTTCACCAAGCTCACCTTCGCCCCCACCTTCAAGGCGCAGACCGCCGGCTTCTTCGAGCGGCCCGAACTGCGGGTGTTCGCCAGCTGGATGGACTGGTCCTCCGAGCTCGACAACTACGCCAGCGACGATGCCATGGGCCAGAGCAACTTCACCGCCGGTGGCGAGTGGAACTTTGGTGTGCAGATGGAAACCTGGTTCTAGTTCGTTATCCCGATCACAAAAATGGCAACCGGTGCCGAGATCTATTGGTTGGCTAAAACGGTTTAGCCGATAATGCCAGCCAATAGAACAGAGTTCGGGTTTGACCGTGGATCCGATGCAGCAGTGGAGTAGCAAGGTGACGAATCGTGTGTGGGTAATGGGGGATGCACA
>NZ_JRJY01000110.1:49003-65778 GCF_000801015.1 Aeromonas sp. ZOR0001
GCGGCCTTTATCGGCCGGGTCGGCGCCGATCCGTTCGGCCGCTTTATGGCCGATACCCTGAGCGGGGAGGGGGTGGATGTGGCCGCGCTGTGGCTCGATCCTGACCATCGCACCTCGACCGTGCTGGTAGAACTGGATGACGAGGGGGAGCGCAGCTTCACCTTTATGGTGCGCCCCAGTGCCGACCAGTTCCTCACCCCAAATGAGCTGCCTCGCTTCGATGCCGGTCAGTGGCTGCTCACCTGCTCCATCGCGCTCGCCAACGAGCCGGTACGCACCAGCTGCCTGCAGGCCATGGCGGCCATCAAGGCGGCAGGCGGGCGGGTCTGCTTCGACCCCAACCTGCGCCCCGAGGTGTGGGGCAACCCCGCCGAGATGCTGCCGCTGGTGCGTCAGGCCATTGCGCAGGCGGATGTGGTCAAGCTCTCCATCGAGGAGCTGCAACTGCTGAGCGGCGAGGATGATCTGGCTGCTGGGCTCGCTACGCTCTCTGGCCCGGCGCTGGTGCTGGTGACCAGAGGGGCGGCCGGGGTAGTGGCTCGCCTTGATGGCGAGTTGCTGGAGTGGGTGGGGCAGAAAGTGACGCCCATCGACACCACGGGGGCGGGTGATGCCTTCGTCGCCGGTCTGCTGGCGGCGCTGGCCGGGCGCTCGTCGCTGCCGACGCTGGCCGAGTTGCCCGCCATTCTGGCGCAGGCCCACGGCTGCGGGGCGCTCGCCACCACCGCCAAGGGGGCCATGACGGCGCTGCCGACCCGCACCGAACTGGATGCCTTTTTGCGATCAGGCGCAAGCGGCTGTTGAGCTGAGGCTAGAAGCCCGGCTCGACAGCCCCTACTCTCATGTGACAAGGGCCCGCCAGCGTGGCGGGTCATAAGAGGAAGAATATGAATATCAGTGCGATAGCCAAGGATCTGGTGCCCCTGCTCGGGGGCAAGGAGAACATCGTCAGCGCTGCCCACTGCGCCACCCGGCTGCGGCTGGTGTTGGCCGATGACAGCAAGGTAAACAAGGCCGCCATCGACAAGCTGGAGGGGGTCAAGGGGTGCTTTAGCAACGCGGGCCAAATTCAGGTGATCTTCGGCACCGGTCTGGTCAACAAGGTCTATGCGGAGTTTGTGGCGCTGACCGGTACCGGCACCGCCAGCAAGTCGGAGCTGACCGACATGGCGGCGGCCAAGCTCAACGTGGCCCAACGGCTGGCGCGAACCCTCTCCAACATCTTCGTGCCGATCATTCCGGCCATTGTCGCCTCGGGCCTGCTGATGGGGCTGCTCGGCATGGTGCGCACCTACGGCTGGGCCAATGCCGACAGCGCCCTGTTTGTGATGCTCGACATGTTCAGCTCGGCGGCCTTTATCATACTGCCGATCCTCATCGGCTTTACGGCGGCGCGGGAGTTTGGCGGCAATCCGTACCTCGGGGCGACCCTTGGCGGCATTCTCACCCACCCGGCGCTGACCAACGCCTGGGGCGTGGCCGGTGGCTTCAAGACCATGGACTTTTTCGGGCTGGATGTGGCGATGATCGGCTATCAGGGCACCGTCTTCCCGGTGCTGTTGGCAGTCTGGTTTATGTCCCATCTGGAGAAACAGCTGCGCAAGCGCATTCCGGATGCGCTGGATCTGATCCTCACGCCGTTTCTCACCGTCATCATCACCGGTTTCGTGGCGCTGCTCTTTATCGGCCCGGCGGGTCGGGTGCTGGGGGATGGCATCTCGTTCGGTCTGAGCGCCCTCTATGAGCAGGCGGGCTGGCTGGCGGGGCTGGTATTTGGCGGCACTTACTCGCTTATCGTCATCACCGGCATCCATCACAGCTTCCACGCCATCGAGGCGGGGCTGCTGGCCAATCCGCAAATTGGCGTCAACTTCCTGCTGCCCATCTGGGCCATGGCCAACGTGGCACAGGGCGGGGCTTGCCTCGCGGTCTATTTCAAGACCCGCGATGTGAAGATCAAGGCCATTACCGTGCCGGCGGCCATGTCCTGCCTGCTGGGTATCACGGAAGCGGCGATCTTCGGGGTCAACCTGCGTTACATCAAACCCTTTCTCGCCGGTCTGTTTGGCGGGGCCTGCGGCGGCGCCTACGTGGTGGCGGCCAAGGTGGGGATGACGGCGGTGGGGCTGACCGGTATTCCCGGCATGGCCATCGTCCAGCCCATGAGCCTTATTCACTACATCATCGGGCTGGTGATCGCCTTTGGCGCCGCCTTCGCTGCATCCTACCTGCTCAAGTACAAGGTGGAGTGATGAAGGAAAGCTATCTTCTCAACCAGATTGTCCGGTCGCTGCTGGCCGGACAGCTCAAGGCGGCGGCCGATCCCCATCGGCCCCGCTGGCATCTGGCAGCCCCGGTGGGGCTGCTTAACGATCCCAACGGTTTCATCGAGCACGACGGGCGCTACCACCTCTTCTACCAGTGGAATCCGCTGGGCTGCGAGCACCGCAACAAGGGCTGGGGCCATGTCACCTCCACCGATCTGCTGCACTGGCAGCACGAGCCGGTGGCGCTGTTGCCCACCGAAGCCTATGAGAGCCACGGCTGCTATTCGGGCTCTGCGGTGAGCGACGAGCAGGGGCGTCTGACCCTTATCTACACCGGCAATGTCAAATACCCGGATGGCAGCCGCACCGCCTATCAGTGTCTGGCCCGGGCCGACGGTGAGGGTGGTTTTGCCAAGCTGGGGCCTGTGCTGGATCTGCCTGAAGGCTACAGCGGCCACGTGCGCGACCCCAAGGTATGGCACGATGGTCAGCAGTGGCTGATGGTGCTGGGAGCCCGCACCCTGGATGACCAGGGCGAAGTGCTGCTCTATCGCGGCGACACCCTGCAAAGCTGGCAGCGGGTGGGCCCCATCGCCGGCAGTGGGCACGGGGGGCTGGGTGAGTTTGGCTATATGTGGGAGTGCCCGGATCTCTTCCCGCTGGGGGAGCGCCATGTGCTGATCAGCTGCCCGCAGGGGATTGCCCCGGCAGGCGAGGATTATCGCAACCTCTACCAGTGCGGCTGGCTGGCGGGCCACTTCGACGGCGAACGCTTCGAGCACGGGGCTTTCCACGAGCTGGATCGGGGCTTCGAGTTCTATGCGCCGCAAACCACCCGAGACAGTCAGGGTCGCCGCCTCCTGTTCGGCTGGCTGGGGCTGCCGGAGGAGAACGAGATGAGCCAGCCCACTGTCGCTCACGGCTGGATCCACCAGATGAGCTGCCCGCGGGAGCTGTTCTGGCAGGATGAGTGGCTCTGCCAGCGGCCGGTGGCGGAGCTTGCGGCATTGAAGGGAGAGTTGACCCGTTTTGAGGGGACGCTTGGCGAATTTCCGGGGCTGGCCATCGACTCGGCCTGGCTCGATCTGGACCTGTGTGGTGAGGGGTGTCTCTGGTTCGGCGCCGTGGCCGAGCTGGTGTGGCAGCCGGGGCGCCTCATCTTGCGGCGCCAGAACTGGCAGAGCGGAGTATGGGAGACCCGCAGCAGCCCATGGGCTGGCGGGCGGATCACCGTCCTGTGCGATCGCTCCAGTCTGGAGTGTTTCATCGATGAGGGTCGCCACAGCCTGTCGGCGCGCTACTTCCCCGGAGAAATGCCGCAACTTTCATCAGGCAACGGCGATGATGGCTGCAAAATTTGCCTCAATCACTGGCCGCTGTCGGCGTGCCTAGTACAATAGCCCGGTTCTAGTTAGCCGGGAGGCCAGGTGGAGAAGAAGAAACGGATCACGATTGCCCAGATCGCCGAACTGGCGGGGGTGTCCAAGGCGACCGCCAGTCTGGTGCTCAACGGGAAGAGTGCGGAGTACCGGATTGCCGACGATACCCGCAAGCGCATTCAGGCGGTGGCGGAGGAGTGTCACTACCTGCCGAGCTTTCACGCCCGCTCCCTGCGCGAGACCCGCAGCTACACCTGGGGGCTGGTGATCCCCGATCTCACCAACTTCGGTTTTGCCCGCATCGCCCGCGCCCTCGAGGCTCACTGCCGGGAGGCGGGCATCCAGCTGTTGATCGCCTGCTCCGAGGATGATCCCGCCCTCGAGCAGCGGGTGGTGGACAACCTCATCAGCCGTCAGGTGGATGGGCTGATTGTCGCCTCCAGCGGCCACAGCGATGACATCTATGCCCGCATTCACGACCGCCTGCCGGTGGTGCAGCTCGACCGCCATATTGGCGAGTCGCGCCTGCCCATGGTGATCTCCGATGCCTGCAAGGCCACCGCCGAGCTGGTGCGGGACATGACCAGCGAGTGCGGCGAGCAGATCTACTACTTCGGCGGTTTGCTGGATCTCTCCCCCAGCCGTCACCGGCTGGCGGGCTATGAGCTGGGGCTCCATCGCGCCGGTTTTGAAGCCGATGCCGCCCGGGTGCGCCATCGCGACTACCAGCCGAGCTCCGGTTATCAGCTGATGGCCGAGCTGGTGGCTGAGCTGGGAGCCCCCCCCAGGGGGCTCTTTACCGCCTCCTTTACCTTGCTGGAAGGGGTACTGCGCTACCTTAACGAGGCGGGGCTGATGGAGACGGGGATGCGGCTCTGTACCTTCGACGATCACGATCTGCTTGACTGCATTCCCATGCGCATCGACTCGGTGGCGCAGGATTGTCCGGCGCTGGCCCTCGCCGCTTTCGAGCTGATGCAGCAACTGATTGCGGGCAATCCTCCGGCGCAGACTGCCCAGGTGATCACCCCCAAGGTGCGCTGGCGCAGTCGCCGCTAGCCACTCTTCGCCCATCCATATGAAAAAAGCCCCGCCATTGCTGGTGGGGCTTTTTGCTGCGGTCGGATGGTTCGTTCCTCTGACCAACGGCTCAATCGGTGGTACTGGTACGCCAGAACACCTGCTTGATATGGGGGTGGATGGCCAGCTTTTGCATCAGGGCATCCAGCTCGTCGCCATCGATGGAGGTAGCCAGCAGCACCGCCGAGATCTCCAGATCCCCCTCGCCAAACGGCTCGATATCGAGTTCGCTCAAGGGGTAGTTGGCCTGCTCCAGCATCTCCTCGAGCCAGTGAAGCACCTCTTTTTGATGCTCGCGCTGGGTCAGCGCCGTCACCTTGTAGGTCACTTCGGTGTCGGTATTGTCCACCGGGCGACGGTTGATCTGATTGACCAGCGGTCGCAGCAGGGTGTTGGCGGCCAGCACGAACAGGGCGCCCAAAATTGCCTCCATGGCTAGCCCGGCGCCACAGGCGGCGCCGACCGCTGCCACGCCCCACAAGGTGGCGGCGGTGTTGATGCCGCGGATATTGCCCGACTCGCGCATGATGACGCCGGCGCCGAGAAAGCCGATGCCGGAGACGATATAGGCCACCACATGTACCACGTTGTAGTTGCCGCCGTGCAGGTCATAGATGCGCTGGGCCAGACTGACGAACAGGGCGGCCCCCACGGCGACCAGCACGTTGGTGCGAAGACCCGCGGTACGTTGGCGGTACTGGCGCTCCAGCCCGACCAGACTGCCTAGCACAAAGGCGAGCAGCAGGCTGGCCAGAGTATCGAGCAGGGAGATCATGTCAATTTGTTGCCACATCTTCATGGCGTACTCCTTCTGATGAGTGCTGGCTTGGCGCAATCCATGATGAAACGCCCTATGGCGGATGGATCAGGTGTGATTGCGCGGATGGCCAGCAGAAAAACAACACAGCGCGCCCGCCTTCGGGCGCTCGGGGTGCGAGCCGAGCATAGGCGCGAACATACGTGCGAGCATGAACGGCGTATCGGCTATCTGATCAGCCGCAGAGCAAGCTGTTGCTCACGACAAGGGGGCCAGCGTGGCTGGCCCCTTTCACTGTGGTTAACGCAGGTGTGCGGTCAGTTGAGTTCGGGATCGCAGTCGATGCGCGGGCGCAGTTGCCAGCGCACCGGATGTGCCACCCCGACCTGATGAACAAACTGCACCAGATAGCGGCGCTGGGGCGGGGTGCACTGCAGGTTGAGCACCAGCTCTCGCCCGCCGCCTCGACCCGGCTTCATCGATTGCATCGGTTGCAGCCCGGCCGGTTGCAGGGTGTGGTTCACCAGATCCAGCACCTGCTCCATATCGGCGCGATCCTCGCAGCGGATCTGCAGCCGGTAGTGGTGTTGACGCTGTTTGCCGACCAGCCAGCGTGGCAGCATGCCACGGCCGAGCCTGCTCAACAGAGGGTGAGCCCGGGTAGCAACAGAAGCTGTTGCGACCGCGCGATCCGCAGCCGGTTTGATTGAGATAAAACGCATAGCAGCCTCCTTGTGGGAAGCAGAAACTATGCAGGCATGGCGACCGTGGCGGTTGGCCACTGGTTGCCAGACGTCAAGTGTAAAAGGGAGAAGAGGGGAGTGGATTTCCGCTTCTCGCAGGGTTGCGAGTGGCGGCAGAGAAAGACCTGCGGCTAGCTCGCGACCTTGGTACCGACGATGAGGGTCGGTCTACAACTGTCACTTGATGAGTTGCCCACTGATGGTCTCCGCTATTGATAAGAGGCTCGAATGATAGCCGAGGCGGCAGGCAGGGTAAACCCCGCGCCGCCCGCAGCAACATCTTGAAACATAATCGAAAGCCCCGTTTTGCCGAGCAGGGCCGTAAAAAGAGACCAGGCGAGGGCCGGGTCTGCGGGGTCATTCGGTCTTGTCGATGCCGAGGTATTTGAGCATCAGTTTTTCGTAGATGGGCTCGGTATCCCCCACCTGCATCTTGTGCAGGAAGTACTTCTCGAAGGCGATCTTGGCCAGATGGACCCACTTTCCTTTCTTGAACCAGGCGACGTTGCGCGGCGGGATCTGCGGCATGGCGACGAAGGCGGCACCTGTGTCCCCCATGTCTGCCAGACAGATGGCATTCCACACTGCCTTGGTCACCGGCGGCTGGCCGCTGAGCTCCGCCTTGATGTTGTGGCTCAGGGTGCGCACCATCGCCTCAATCATGTAGCCGGTCTTGGGCACCCCGGTCGGTACCGGCGTCTTGTGCGGCGGTGCAATGGCGATGCAGACCCCGGCGGCGTAAATCTGCGGGAAGGCGGGATTGCGCTGGTGTTCGTCGACGATGACAAAGCCGCGGGGATTGACCAGCCCCTCGATGCCCCGCAGCGGCGCAATGCCGACAAAGGCGGGCAGCATCATGGCGTGTTTGTAGGGCAGGGTGTGGGTGCGCTTGAGGTTGCCCTCATCGTCCAGCTCCTCCACCGTCATCTGGCCATCTTGCGCCGCCACGGTGCGGGCATTGCAGATCCACTGCACGTCGCGCATCCGCAGTTCGCTCTCCAGCATCCCCTTGGAGTCACCTACGCCGTTGAGACCCAGATGGCCGATGTAGGGCTCGCTGGTGACAAAGGTCATGGGCACATTTTTTCTCACCTTCTTGTCGCGCAGGTGGCGATCGAGGATGAACGCATACTCGTAGGCTGGGCCGAAGCAGGAGGCGCCCGGCATGGCGCCGACAATCACAGGGCCGGGCTCATCGACCAGTGCACTGACACTGTGACGGCACTCTTCGGCGTGGGAGAGGGTACAGACGCTGGTGGTGCCACCGGATTCGGGGCCAGCCCCCGTCACCTCGTCAAAGGCGAGGGCCGGGCCGGTGCAGATTGCCAGAAAGTCGTAACGCAGGGTCTGGCCATCGGAGAGGGTGAGCTGCTGCGCCGCCGGTTGCAGCTCGGTCAGGGCGGCATGGATAAAGCGGATCCCCTTTTTCTTCACATGGGGTTCGATGGGGATCGAGGTCTCCTTGCGCTCCCGCCACTGGACGGCAATCCAGGGGTTGGAGGGGGTAAATTCAAAGTCCGGCTTGTCATTGATGAGGATCACCTCATGCTGCTTGCCCAGTTCGGCCTTGAGTTCGTAGGCGGCAGACATGCCCCCCAGACCCGCGCCGATGACGATTACCGTTGCCATGTTCAGCCTCCTGCGTTTATTACACGCTCATGTGAGCCGGGTCATCCGACCCGTTTATTTAAATCCTATCCGTTTGAGGATCATCGCTGCCGGGCAGAAACCGGTGAATGCGCTCTGGATCAGGTTGACCCCGACAAAGGCACTTAACCAGACAAAGCCCGGATGAACCCAGGTGGTAAGGATCAGCGAGAGCAGCAACATGCAACCCGCGACGATTCTGACTCCGTTATCTACTGTCATGGTCTTTCTCCTTATCTACTTTAGATATTGCTAATTTAGTGTTGTTTTATACAATAGAACAAATATCAGCAATTGCTAATTTACTCTTATGAGCCAATTCGACGAGATGAACAGACATGCGACAGCCGCCGCCTCCCTGCTCAAGGCGTTGGCTCATCCCGAACGCCTGATGGTGCTCTGCCAGCTGGTGGAGGGGGAGAAGGGGGTCGGGGAGTTGCTGGCCCATAGCCAACTCGGGCAGTCGGCCTTCTCCCAGCAATTGTCGGTGCTCAAGCGCTACGGCCTGATCCGTTCGCGCAAGGTCTCCCAGCAGATCTACTACTCGCTGGTGAGTGAGGCGGCCGCCGATGTGCTGGGAGCGCTGCAAACCCATTTTTGTCACTCGGAAAATAAGGAGTCTTGATGATGGAAAGCCAATGGCTGCTCTCTTTGGGCGGCGGCATGCTGGCGGGGCTGTCGGCCCTGATCCTGATGTTGTTCAACGGCCGGGTGGCCGGGATCAGCGGCATTTTGGCCGGTGCGCTGCAACACCGTGCGCCGTGGCGGGTGCTGTTTCTGCTGGGGCTCGGGGCGGGCGCCTGGTTGGCGCTGACCCTGGGCTGGGCCAGTATGCCCGCATTCACTACCTTGCCCGGCTGGCCTGTGGTGCTGCTGGCAGGTCTGCTGGTCGGCATCGGTACCCGTCTTGGCAATGGCTGCACCAGCGGCCACGGCATCTGTGGCATGGGGCGGCTCTCCCTGCGCTCCATCGTCGCCACCCTCACCTTTATGGCGGCAGGCTTTATCACCGTCTTCGTCACTCATCATCTGCTGTAAGGGGCTGATCGCCATGAAGTTGCTGACAAGTTTGTTTGCGGGTGTGTTGTTCGGACTGGGGATGGCCATCTCCGGCATGATGGATCCCGCCCGGGTCACCGGTTTTCTCGATCTGGCCGGGGCCTGGGATCCCAGCCTCGCCTTCGTGATGGGGGGCGCCCTGCTGGTCTTTATGCCGGGTTATTTTCTGCTGGTGAAACCCCGTCGCCAGAGTGTGCTGGGGGAGCCCATCGTCGCCGTACCGGCTCCTCGTCTGGATCGTCGTCTGATCGGCGGGGCCGCGCTGTTTGGCATCGGCTGGGGATTGGTGGGTATCTGCCCGGGGCCTGCTCTGAGTCTCATTTCCAGCGGGCAGCCCATGATAATGTTGTTTATAGCGGCCATGGTGGCCGGGATCTTGCTGTTTGACAGAGGGCTGGCCAGGGTGCTGACCAAGGCGCCAGCTCGGGGAGTGGATAAGGTGCGCCAGTCCCATACCGCCTGATCCCGTGAAGTGATTGATGATGCCAGGGAAGGAGAGTGATGATGGAAAAGATCCGGTTGCTGGGGATCACCTTGTTGGTGATGACATCGCAGGCCATGACATCCCCCCGGGCCCTTGCCGCTGAAGGGGAGCCAGAGCCCTTGTTGACAGTGGCGCCACAGGCGGTGACCGACTGGCTGACGCTGGATGGCACCGTCAGTGCCATCAATCAGGGGACGGTGGCGGCCCAGACCAGCGGCCGGGTCTCCCGCATGCTGGTGGATGTGAACGATCAGGTGCAGGCGGGGCAACCGCTGCTGGAGATCAGCGGCAAGGAGCAGTTTGCCGCCGTCACGGGTGCCGAGGCGCGGCTGGCGCGGGCGCAGGCCCAGCAAGTGGAAGCCGAGCGCCAGCTCGCCCGCTTTCAGGCGCTGATTGCCAAGGGGGTGATCACCCGCGCCCAGCTCGATAATGCCCAGGCGACGGATCGCGCCGCCCGCGCCGAGGTGAACGCTGCCGATGCGGCTCTCACTCAAGCCCGCGAGGCCTACGGTTATACCCGCATTCTGGCTCCCTATGCCGGAGTGGTGACCAAGAGGCTGGTGGAGTTGGGGGAGACTGTCGCCCCCGGTACCCCGCTGCTCTCCGGCTTCTCCCTCGACACCTTGCGGGTGGAGGTGGAGTTGCCCCAATCCGCCCTGACGCTGGCTCGTGAGCCTGCGGATGTGCAGGTGCTGCTGCCGGATGGCAAGCCTGTTACCCCGGTCAAATTGACCCGCTTCAACTATGCCGACAGCCAGAGCCACGCCTTCAGGTTGCGCCTCGACTTGCCGCCGCAAACCGCCGGGGTATTGCCCGGCATGTGGCTCAAGGTGCAGCTCAAACAGGGTGAGCGTCAGGTGTTGCAGGTGCCGGTACGCGCCCTGCTGCGGCAAGGGGAGTTCAACGGCGTCTATCTGCAGCAACCCGCTGGCTGGGCCCTGACGCCGGTGCGGGTCGGCCATTGCTTTGAAGGGCAGTGCGAGATCCTGGCCGGGCTGCAAGCCGGTGACAAACTGGCCCCCGATGCCTGGGCGCAGCAGCAGGAGGTGGCTCATGAGTAGCGAGCTGAACGGCAACAAGGAGAGGCTGGGGCCTGCCGGTCGGCTGGCTGCGCTGTTTCAGGGCTCGGCCATCACCCCGCTGCTGGCGCTGGTGGGGCTGCTGCTCGGCCTGTTTGCAGTGCTGGTGACCCCCAAGGAGGAGGAGCCGCAGATTGATGTCACCTTCGCTGATGTCTACATTCCCTTCCCGGGAGCCACTCCGGCTGAAGTGGCCTCTCTCGTCACCACCCCTGCCGAGCAGGTGGTCTCCCAGATAAAGGGGATCGATACTCTCTACTCTTTTTCCCAACCCGATGGCGCCCTGCTGGTGGTGGTGTTCAAGGTGGGGGTGAGCCGCGAGCAGGCTATCGTCGATCTCAACAACCAGCTCGACTCCAACCGTGACTGGTTGCCACAGGGGATCGGGGTCGGTCAGCCGCTGGTAAAACCCCGGGGGATCGATGATGTCCCCATCGTCAGTCTGACCTTATGGAGCAAAGAGGGGAGCAAGCAACTGGGGGCACCCGAGCTGACCCGGGTCGCCCATGAGCTGGAGACCGAACTCAAGCGCATTCCCGGTACCCGCGATATTTACACGCTGGGCAGCCAGAGCGCCGTGTTGCGGGTGATGCCGGATCCGGCGGCCCTCAGCGCCCACGGCATCAGCTGGGGCGAACTGAGCCAGCGACTGGCGGCCGCCAATCAGGTGGGCACCACACAGGCCATCGAGCAAGATAACCGGGAGATCAAGGTGCTGGTGGGGCAGTTCCTGCAAAGCGAGCAGGAGGCTAGAGAGCTGGTAGTGGGGCTGCACGACGGCAAGCCGGTCTATCTGGGGGAGGTGGCCAGGGTCTCTCTGGGTCAGGAGACCCCGACCAAGCGCAGCTGGATGGGGATGGGGCAAGCCAGTTATCCGGCGGTGACCCTGGCCATCGGCAAGCAGCCGGGCCAGAACGCGGTCGATGTGGCCAAGCGGGTGGAGGCGCGGGTCGAGAGTCTCAAGAATCGGCTTATTCCTGCCGGGGTCGAGGTGACGGTGACCCGGGACTACGGCGTCACCGCCGAGACCAAATCCAACACCCTGATCGGCAAGCTGATTTTTGCCACCACGGCGGTGGTGCTGCTGGTGCTGGTGAGCATGGGTTGGCGCGAGGCGCTGGTAGTTGGCGTTGCCATCGTCATCACCCTGGCACTGACCCTGTTTGCCAGCTGGGCCTGGGGCTTTACCCTCAACCGGGTGTCGCTGTTTGCGCTGATCTTCTCCATCGGCATTCTGGTGGATGACGCTATCGTGGTGGTGGAGAACATCCACCGCCATCGCGGTTTGGGCAAGGGGTCGCTCAAGGATCTGATACCGGGGGCGGTGGACGAGGTGGGGGGGCCGACCATACTGGCGACCCTGACCGTCATTGCGGCCCTGCTGCCGATGGCCTTTGTCAGTGGCCTGATGGGCCCTTACATGAGCCCCATCCCCATCAATGCCAGCATGGGGATGCTTATCTCCCTGCTGGTGGCCTTCATCTTCTCCCCCTGGCTGGCGAGCCATTTGCTCAAGGATTCGGTGCACGGTGCCCACGGCGAGGCCAAGGCGGGTCTTTTTCACCGGCTGATGACCCCTTTCCTGATTGGTGATGGCGCCAAGCGCGCCAGACGCAAACTCTGGCTGGTGGTGTTGCTGCTGGTCGGGGCCGCCACCGCCATGCCGGTGGTGCAGTGGGTGGTGCTCAAGATGCTCCCTTTTGACAACAAGTCGGAATTTCAGCTGGTGCTCGATATGCCGGAGGGGGCTACCCTGGAGCAGACCGAGCGCACCCTGCTGGCGGTCGGGCGGGAGCTTGCCAAGGTGGAGGAGGTGAAGGATTACCAGATTTACGCTGGCACCGCCGCCCCCATCAATTTCAACGGGCTGGTGCGCCACTACTTTATCCGCAGCGGCGCCAACGTGGGGGATATTCAGGTCAATCTGGTGGACAAGCATGAACGGGATCGCAGCAGTCACCAGATTGCCCAGTCGGTTCGGGAGCCGCTGCAGGCCATCGCCAGTGCTGCAGGGGGTAACCTGAAAGTCGTTGAGGTGCCGCCCGGCCCGCCGGTCTGGTCTCCCATCGTCGCGGAAGTGTATGGCCCGACGCCTGCCGCCCGTGAAGCGGCGGCACGCGCAGTACAGGCCCGTTTTGTGGCCACGGCGGATCTGGTGGACGTGGATATCTATCTGACTGACCCGCAGCCCAAGTGGCGGCTGGTGGTTGATCGCAGCAAGGCGGCCCTGCTCGGGGTCGATCTCGGGGGTCTGGTGAACACCCTCAATGGCGGGGTGGGTTATCAGGATGCCAGCTGGTTGCAGGGTCACGGCGCCAAGTATCCGGTGCCGATCCGCATCGAACTGGCTCCCGGTGACAAACGGGATCTGGCGGGCGTACTGGCCCTCAAGGTGCGCAGCCAGAGCGGCCAGTTGGTGCGGGTCTCCGAGCTGGTGAGTCGCCGTGATGAGGTAGCCCCCAGCTATATCATGCACAAGAACATGCAGCCCATGGTGATGGTGGTGGCCGACATGGGTGGCCACACCGACAGCCCGCTCTACGGCATGTTTGCCGCCGGTGCCGATATCGACCTGCCCCAATATTACGTGCAGCAGCCCGACAAGCTGGGGGAGGTGGCGCTGTTGTGGGACGGGGAGTGGAAGATCACCTACGAGACCTTCCGCGATATGGGTATCGCCTACGGGGTGGGGATGATCCTCATCTATCTGCTGGTGGTGGCCCAGTTCCGCTCCTATCTGGTGCCGCTCATCATCATGGCCCCCATTCCGCTCACAATCATAGGGGTGATGCCGGGCCACGCCCTGTTGGGGGCCCAGTTTACCGCTACCTCGATGATCGGGATGATCGCCCTGGCCGGGATCATCGTACGCAATAGCATCCTGCTGGTGGACTTTATCGAGCAGCAGCGCAGCGCCGGAGTGGCGTTCGAGCAGGCGGTGATCGAAGCGGCGCAGGTGCGGGCCAAACCCATCATGCTGACGGCGTTGGCGGCGATGATCGGGGCCCTGTTTATCCTCGATGATCCCATCTTCAACGGACTGGCCATCAGCCTGATTTTCGGGATCCTGGTCTCCACTTTGCTCACCCTGGTGGTGATACCCTTGCTCTATTATGCCCTGCTCTCCCGACGCTCATGACGGGAGTCACTAGCGAAAGGATGCGCGATGAAGAGAGGTTGGTTGTGGTGGGGAAGTGGCGCCGTGGTAGCGGTGGCTGCTCTGGCATGGTGGTGGCGACCGCAGCCGACGCCGATCAGGCTGGCAGAGGTCGGGCGGGGGGATGTGTTGGTCACTGTGGTCAACACCCGGGCTGGCACCATCAAGTCGTGTCAGCGGGCCGGGCTCAGTCTGCCCGGTGGCGGCGTGGTGGAGCAGATCGCCGTCAAGGCCGGGGAGCGGGTAGCCCGGGGAGATCTGCTGCTGACCCTCTGGAGCGACGATATTAACGCCGATCTCGCCCGGGCCCGCGCCCAGCAGGCCCTCGGCAAGACCCAGCGCGAGGAGCGTTGCAGCGAGGCGGCCTACTACGAGCGGGAGGCTAACCGGCTGGCCACCTTGCTGGCCAAAAACCTCACCTCTCGCACCCTCGCCGAGCAGGCCCAGAATCTGGCCGATACCCGCCGCTATGTCTGTCAAGCATCCCGTCAGCAGGAGCGGGTTGACGAGGCGCAGGTCGCCCAGGTGGAGGCTCGCTTGAGCGAGCGCCGCCTGCTGGCGCCGTTTGCCGGGGTGGTGGCTGAGGTCAACAGCAAGCTGGGTGAATACATGACCCCCTCACCGCCCGGAGTGGCCATGCCCCCGGTTATCGATCTCATCGACGATCGCTGTCTCTATGTTTCAGCCCCTATCGATGAGGTGGATGCCGCCCGCCTCAAGGTGGGCCAGTCTGCCCGGGTACTGCTCGATGCCATGCCCGGGCGCGATTTTGCCGCTACCGTCACCCGTATCGCCCCCTATGTGAAGGAGCTGGAGAAGCAGGCCCGCACCGTCGAGGTGGAAGCGGCGCTCACGGCCCTGCCCACCGATGTCCCCCTGCTTATCGGCTACAGCGCCGATCTTGAGGTCGAGGTGACCCGTGCCACCGATGTGCTGCGGGTAGCGGCCAGCAGCCGGGCCGACGATGGCAGCGTGCTGCGGCTGGAAGGGGATAAGCTGGTGCGGGTGATGCCTAGTTGGGGGGTGGAGAACTGGAACTGGATTGAAGTGGCCGAGGGGCTCGCCGCCGGTGATCGGCTGGCAGCCCAGCCCGGACAGATTGTCGGGGAGGGCCCTTTCAGCGCCGCCACGGAACAAACGGATGAGTGATCTCATTCGCCTCGAGGCCGTCAGCCGACGTTTCACTCTGGGGGGGAGCGAAGTGGCCGCCCTCGACCGCGTATCCCTGCGGGTTGCCGAGGGGGAGTATCTGGCGGTGATGGGCCCCTCGGGCTCCGGCAAATCGACCCTGCTCAATGTGCTGGGGCTGCTGGACCGGCCCGACGAGGGGCGCTACTGGCTGGGGGGCGAGGACACCGCCACCCTGTCAGAGCCGGCGCTGGCCCAGCTGCGCGGCCATCGCATCGGTTTCGTGTTCCAGTCGTTTCACCTCATCTCCCGCCTCACCGCCCGTGAAAATGTCGAGCTGCCGCTGATGCTGTGCGGGATCGCCCCCGCCGAGCGCCATCGCCGAAGCCAGCAGTTGCTGGGAGAGCTGGGGCTGGAGAACCGGGCCGGACACCGCCCTGCCGAGCTTTCCGGCGGTCAGCGTCAGCGGGTAGCCATCGCCCGGGCCATGGCAATGGCGCCGCGGCTGATCCTGGCCGACGAGCCCACCGGCAATCTCGACTCCCGCTCCGGGGAGGAGGTGATTAGCCTGCTGGAGGGGCTCAACCGGGAGCAGGGGATCACGCTGGTGGTGGTGACCCACGATCCGCGCCTCGGTGAGCGGGCGGGCAGACGGATCCTGATGAACGATGGCCGCATCAACATTGATAGCGGCGGTGGCTGAATGCGGCGGCCCGATGTGATCCGCTTTGCCGCCGTGGCGTTATTGCGTCAGCGTTCACGGGCGCTGGTCTTGATCCTGGCGGTGAGTCTGAGCGTCACCTCGGTGCTGCTGCTCACCGCGCTGGGGGAGGGGGCGAGGCGCTATGTGGCCGACCAGTTCAGCTCCCTTGGCAAGGATCTGCTGGTGATGTTCCCCGGTCGCAAGGAGACCACCGGCGGGTTGCCGCCGGTCACCGGAAACAGTCTGCGGCAGATCACTCTCGATGACATGCACTACCTTGGCCAGCACCAGCCAAACGTGCGGCTGGTGCCGCTGGTGATGGGCTTTGCCGAGGCCAAACAGGGGGCGCGGCTGCGCCAGACCATGCTGCTTGGCAGCAGCAACGGGCTGCGCGATACCCACGGGCTGGAGCTGCTCTCCGGCCGCTGGCTGCCGGGGGATGCCGCAGAGGATCGCCCGGCCGTCCTGCTCGGGGCCAAGGTGGCCCGTGAGCTGTTCGGTCAAGCCGATCCGGTCGGCCAGTGGCTGCGTTTTGACAATCGCCGCTTTCTGGTGGTGGGGGTCTTCACCAGCCAGAGCAGCAATCTGGGGATGGACATGGCCGAGGCCGCGCTGATCCCGGTCGGTAGCGCCATGCGGCTGTTCAACACCGAGGGGCTGTTTCGGCTGCTGATCCAGCCGCTGGCGGGGCAAGCGGTGCCCCCGCTGGTCAAGCGACTGGAGCAGCTGATGCAGGCGCGCCACGGGGTGCTCGATGTGACCGTGGTGCGCCGCGACGCCATGCTGGCTACCTTCTCCACCATTCTCTCGACCCTCACCCTGGCGGTTGCCGGCATCGGTGCCATCAGCCTGCTGGTCTCCGGCATCATGATGATGAATCTGGCGCTGATCAGCACCCGCCAGCGCACCGGCGAGATCGGCCTGCTCAAGGCGCTGGGGGCCGACAGTCGCCAGATCCGCCAGCTGTTTTTGTGGGAGGCGCTGCTGCTGAGCGGCAGTGGCGCGCTGTTTGGCACTGTGTTGGGCTATGCCCTTGTTGCCCTCGCCGGAGTGATTTGGCCCGGATTTCCGGCGGCGGTCCCTCTGCTCGCTACTTTCTGCACCATACCTGCGGCCCTGCTGACCGGGCTGTTTTTTAGCTGGCTGCCCGCCTCCCGGGCGGCACGGCAAGATCCGGTCAGCAGCCTGCGCAACGGGCAGTGGAGCGGTGGCTGATGCGCGCCGCCGATCTGCTGTTCTGGCTCTGGCGCGCCTTGCTGGCGGGGCGCAGCCGCAGCCTGCTGTCGGCGCTG
>NZ_JRJY01000110.1:65884-89315 GCF_000801015.1 Aeromonas sp. ZOR0001
GGGATCGCCTCGGTGACCCTGCTCACCGGCATCGGCGAGGGGCTCAGGCTCTATCTGCTCGACAGCTTCTCCCAATTTGGCACCCGGCTGATCGCCGTGACCCCGGGCAAGACCGAAACCGCCGGCGGCCCGCCCGGCATCCTCTCCAGCAGTCGTCCCCTGCTGCTGGAGGACGCCGATGCCCTCGCCAGATTGGCAGGGGTAGAGGCGGCGCTCCCTGTGGTGCAGGGGCAGGGGGAGGTACGCAGCCGCGGGCTCACCCGCAGCACCGCCATTCTGGGCACAGGTCCGGCGGCACTCTCCGGCTGGCGACTCACCCTGGTGCAGGGACGTTTTCTGCCCGCGGACGACAGTGCCATGCCCCGCGCCTATGCGGTGCTGGGGGCCAAGGTGGCGGAGGAGCTGTTTCCCGGGGACGATGCGCCGGGCAGTCTGCTGCGGGCCGGTGATCGCCGTTTTCGGGTGGCCGGGGTGCTGGCTCCCAAAGGGCAATTTCTCGGCTTTGATCTGGACGACATGATCTATCTGCCCGCTGCTCACGCTCAGGCGCTGTTCAACAAGGAGGGGCTGCAGGAGATCGACGTCATCTATCGCACCGGGCAGACGGAGGCCGAGATCACCGCCCAGATCAGGCGGCTGCTGATCGCCCGCCACGGCGCCGAGGATTTTACCCTCACCTCCCAGCAGGATATGCTGACCAGCCTCGACAAGATACTCTCCATCATCAAGCTGGCGGTTGGCGGGCTCGGCATTATCTCGCTGCTGATCGGGGCGGTCGGCATCTTCAGCATCATGAGCATCGCCCAGCAGGAGCGGATCCCCGAAGTGGGCTTGCTGATGGCGCTGGGCTGCCCACGGCGGCGCATTCTATTGCTGTTCCTGCTCGAAGCCGTGGTATTGGCGCTGCTGGGCGGGGCCATGGGGCTGGCCCTGCTCGGCGGGCTCAAGCTACTGCTCACCCTGCTGGCGGCCGGCTTGCCGCTCACCCTCCATCCTCTCTATCTGCTGCTGGCGCTCGGTTGCAGCGCCCTGGTGGGCCTGCTGGCCGGGGTCGCTCCTGCGCTGCGGGCAGTGCGTCTCGACCCAGTAGTTGCCCTGCGCGGTGACTAGGTCGCTCCTTTCGCAAGAGGCGCGTTACGCTCGGGTCTGAACAGGGGGGAACTAGGTGACCACCTCCGCAACCGGCGCGTTGCGCTCAGATCTGAACAGAGGGAAGTAGCGGCGATCCGCCTGACTCATGTGGCCGACTACCAGCTCCTGAATGATGAAGTTGAGCAGCTCGTCGTTGCCCAATGTCCCCGCTTTGGCGGCGTGCAGCAGTTGGCTCGCTTTGTTGAGCAGGCGCTGGTGATCCTGACGGTGGCTGACGAGCTCCCGATAGTCGATCTCCGCCAGCATCTGCTCTTCAAAGGCGAAGTGGTGACGAGCCATGTCGAACAGGCTCTCCAGACTCTCCAGAAACGGGGCCGGATCCTCGTGCTGATCTTTCATCCGCTCCAGCAGCCGGTTGGTCAATACGAAGAGCTGGCGATGCTCGGCATCGATGCGCGGGTGACCGCACTCGTGGCCGGGTTGCCACAGCAGGGCGCCCTGCTCGGGATCAAGGCCTTCGGTATAGAGGCAGACCCGGCCGCGGCCGCGATTCTTCGCCTGATACATGGCCTGATCGGCGTGGTGCATCAGGGTCTTGGCATCCTCCCCGTGCTCGGGATAGAGCGCCAGCCCGATACTGCTGGAGATAAGCAGCTCCTGCCCCTCCAGCTGGAACGGATGGCGCAGCTGCTGATGCAGCTTGTCGGCCACCGCCAGCACTTCGTCGCCACTCTCCGGCAGCAAGATAACGAACTCGTCGCCCCCCAGCCGTGCCACCAGATCCTGTTTGCGCACGCAGTGGCTCATCCGCTCGGCCACCATATTGAGCAGAATATCCCCGGTCTCATGGCCGAAGGTGTCGTTGATCGGCTTGAAGTGATCGAGATCGATAAACATCAATGCCAGCGGACGGGGCGTCTCCTGCTCCATCAGCTCCTTGAGCCGTTGCTGCAGCAAGCGGCGATTGGGCAACCCGGTGAGGGGGTCGTAGAAGGCGAGGCGGCGCATCATCTCCTCCCGCGCTGCCCGCTCGGTGATATCCCGGGTGACCCCGAGTATCGCCTCCGGCTGGGCATTGTGGTTGCCATGGAGGGTGGTGATGGTCTCGGTCGCCACCAGATGGCCATCCTTGTGGCGCAGCTGGGTGCGAATGACCCGGCGAGTCTGGTCATGTTCCCCCCGCTGCCAGGCCTCCAGGGTGGCGGAGATCTCCTCGCGCAGCAGTTGTCTTGAGGCATCGGGCAGCAGCTGTTTGAGGGGCAGGGCAAACAGCTCTGGGGCTTCGTAGCCGCTCAGAGGAGTGATGGCCGGGCTGACGTAGCGAAAGCGCAAGCTGGCGGCATCCATGGTCCAGATCACATCGGCGCTGTTCTCCGCCACGAAGCGATAGTGCTGCTCGCTCTGGGCCAATTCACGGGTCAGCCGCTGGCGATCCCGCGCCTCCTCGCGCAGGCGCAGATAGAGGTGCAAGAAGATGCCGAGCAGGGTCATCAGGGTAAAGGTGATGAGCATGGCCACCGCCACGCTCTTGTCGAGCAGTTGCCGTTGCTGGCGCAGCCGCTCCTGCGCCGGGTCGTAGATAAAGCGGTCGAGGTTGGGCAATACCGTGAGCATGCCCGCCTCCAGATAGGTTTTGGCGATCTGCAGCCAGCGCTCCTGCTGCATGTAGCCAGGTTCGATCAGATCCGGCTGCATCAGCTCTCTGGTTTCGCGAGCCTCGAACTCCAGCTGTTCACGGCCAGCCCCGGTCGGGTACTGCTCCATGATGAGGTTGATCATCTCTTCGGGGTGGTCCATCGCATAGCGCCACCCCTTGAGGCTGGCCTGCTGGAAGGCGTAGACCCGATCCTGTCGGGTGATCAGCTCCCGCTCGGAGGTAAACAGGTTGTCGCCGTAGAAGTCGAAGTCGATGGTGCGCGGACTGAAGACCCGATAGGGGATCCCTTTTTGTTGCAGATAGAAGGGCTCGGTAGTGCTGTAGGCGCTGATGGCATCCACCTTGCCCGCCAGCAGTGCCTCTATCCCCTGTTTATAGGGGAGGGTGACCCAGTCGCGGCTGCGGGTCTGGTTGGAAAGGTAGGTCAGCAGCTCGTTGGAGCCCGGCTCCAGCATCAGTCGCTTGTTGGCCAGATCGGCCGGGTTGCGAATATCTGGCCTATTCAGCGTGAGCAGAACCAGCGGCGAGTGCTGCAGCAGGGCGGCGAGCACCACCACCGGGCGACCGGCTGCCCGATCCAGCAGCAGATCACTGCCGCTGATGCCAAAATGGGCCTTTCCCGAGATCACCTCGCTGACCACATCGGTGCGGGAGTCCGCTTCGCGCAGGGTGACATGCAGACCGGCCTCCCGATAAAACCCTTTGGCGATGGCCGCGTAGTAACCGGCAAACTGGAACTGGTGTTGCCACGGCAACTGGACGATGACCTGCTCGCCGGCTCGCACCGGGGGAGAGGTCAGGGTCGCGATGACCATACTGACCAGCATTGGCAGAAACCAGCTGAGGGGCTGGCGGGGGGCTGCGTTCTCCGTCATACAACGTTTCTCTCGGGAGCGGTGTCTAGGCTAGATTCAAGCAATTTTGTGTCACCTGCAAGGGGAGAAAAGGCGTTTGCAATAGGGTATAGGGGGGGTGGAAAGTCATTTTTGTGTCGTTAATCACACGGGATGGATACATGCCGTTTTTTTGCAAGTTATGTGACCAATAAGAGAGTCATATGGCCTATCGAAGTGGTCGCATTCTAGCCACTTTTTCCCGTTTTTATTGCTGTCATTGTGGCTTGACTGCATTTTTTCCGTGGTTGCACGTCAAGCTGTGTCGTTATATCAATAGATACTTTTATGGGGAGGTCAGGTGTGACGCAAATGTATCGCGGCTGCTGCGCACCGGTTAATGTGCGATGGCTCAGTGATGGTACCTCGTCAGTGTTATCATGCTGCCCCCAGTTCCGGATAAGGTCTTTTTATGTCCCGCTTGCGTCTGCTTCTCTCCGACTCTCACGATCCCCTGTTCAATCTGGCCGTTGAGGAGTGCATCTTCCGCCAGATGGATCCCGGCCAGCGGGTGCTGTTCCTCTGGCGCAATGCCAATACCGTGGTGATTGGCCGTGCCCAGAATCCGTGGAAGGAGTGCAATACCCGCCGCATGGAAGAGGACGGGGTGACCCTGGCGCGTCGCAGCAGCGGTGGCGGCGCCGTGTTCCACGACCTTGGCAACAGCTGCTTCACCTTCATGGCGGGCAAGCCGGAGTATGACAAGAGCGTCTCCACCGCCATCGTGCTGGATGGGCTCAAGCGATTGGGGATCGAGGCGTTTGCCTCCGGCCGCAACGATCTGCTGGTGGCGACCTCGGACGGGGAGCGCAAGGTATCGGGGTCGGCCTATCGGGAGACTCTGGATCGCGGGTTCCACCACGGCACCCTGCTGCTGGATGCCGATCTCGGCCGCCTTGCCAACTACCTCAACCCCGACCCCAAGAAGCTGGCGGCCAAGGGGATCACCTCGGTGCGCAGCCGGGTGGCCAATCTGTGCGAACTGTTACCGGGGATCGACCATCAACAGGTGAGCGAGGCGCTGCAGGAGGCCTTTTTCCACCATTACGGCGCGCGAGTTGAGCCCGAGCATATCTCCCCCGAGCAGATGCCGGATCTGCCGGGCTTTGCCGAGACCTTCGCCCGTCAGCGCAGTTGGGAGTGGAACTATGGTCATGCCCCGGCGTTCAGCCATCTGCTGGAGGAGCGGTTCAGCTGGGGCGGGGTGGAGTTGCACTTTGATGTGGAGAAAGGGGTCATCACCCGGGCGCAGCTCTTTAGCGATACTCTGGAGCCGGCCCCGTTTGATCTGCTGGCGGCCGAACTGGTGGGTTGTAGCTATCGACCGGACGCTGTCGCCGCGTGTCTGCAGCCCTGGCTGGCGGCTTTCCCGCAGCAGCAGAGCGAGCTGGCGGAGTTTGCCGAGTGGCTGTTGACCTCCCTGCGTTGAGGGGGGGGGGCACTGATGGCGGTCCGTTAGTTAGGGCGCTGTCAGCCAGGATGGGAGCAAGATCACGAAATATAAAGAGGCGCCTCAAAGGCGCCTTTTTGCCAGCCCTTGTGATGACTGATACATGACAAAAAGTAGGGTAGGCCATTAGATATTGTCACTGTCGGCCCCGCTGGCTCAGGGGTATAACG
Source organism: Aeromonas sp. ZOR0001 (assembly GCF_000801015.1). NCBI lineage: Bacteria > Pseudomonadati > Pseudomonadota > Gammaproteobacteria > Aeromonadales > Aeromonadaceae > Aeromonas > Aeromonas sp. ZOR0001. Next base: position 71,147 of record NZ_JRJY01000110.1, read on the forward strand.
GCCGCACATTTGCTGTACTAATGGTATAAAAATGAGTGACTTAGTTTATCTGAAAGACGAAAGCGTCAATGCCGTCCACCCCGATTTCTCCGCCCGTTTCGCCACCGTCAAAGCCAACTTTTTCTCGCGCAATCCCGATCTCTGGCCCGTTTTTCGCGAACCCGGATTTGCCACTCTCAACGAATTTCGGGCCCGTGGCCTGGCCCCCGATACCCGTTTGAATGCCTGGCCTGATGGCCGTGCCCGCCTGGCCGATCTCTGCGAGACCATGCCGGTGCCCGCCACCATGCGCACCCCGGACGAGCCGATGGCCGAGCTGCTGTTTGCTGCCGCTTTGTCGAAGGATTGGGAGAACCCCTCCAGCGTCGAGAACGTCATCACCATGTCGGCAGACCCCGCTATCTACGGTGCCCAGCTGGGCATTCTGGCCAACCCCAATCTGGTCTACTCCGAATATGCCGGGGTGGCCGAGGAGCTGGAGAAGAAGGTGGTGCGCCAGATTGCGCTGCTGGCGGGTTATGACCCCGAGCGGGCCACCGGTATCTTCACCCAGGGGGGGACCTTCTGTAACCTCTATGGCTACCTGCTCGGCATTCGCAAAAGCCTGCCCGAGGCCAAGCACAAGGGGCTCGGCCACTATCAGGATTACCGCATCATCAACTCCCAGGGCGGTCACTACTCCAACATCACCAACCTCTCCCTGCTCGGGGTCGATATCGAGAACAAGACTATCCGCATTCAGGTGGGGGAGAACAATGACATCGATCTCGACCACCTCGAGCGCACCCTGACCGCCTGTTTTGCCCTGAAACACGTGGTGCCCACCATCATGCTCACCATGGGCACTACCGACACTTTCGGGGTGGATCAGGTGAAACCCGTGTTCGAGCTGCGCAATCGCCTCTGCGAGCAGTTCGAGGTGGCGGTCAAGCCCCATATCCACGTCGATGCCGCCATCGGCTGGTCGATGATCTTCTTCCTGGGTTACGACTTTGCCGCCAACCCGCTCGCCATCAACAGCGCGACTCTGGCGGGGATCGAGCGCAACGTGGCGCGCTTTGCCGAGCTCAAATATGCCGACTCCTTCACCGTCGACTTCCAGAAGTGGGGCTATGTGCCCTACACCTCCAGCTTGGTGATGATCAAGGAGCAGGATGACCTCAAGGCGATGGAGAATGACCCGGAGAACTTCTCCTACTTCGAGCGGGACATTCAGGGCCAGACCCACCTGCAATCCACCATCGAGTGCTCCCGCGGCGCGAGCGGTCTGTTTGGTGCCTATGCGGCGCTCAACTATATGGGGGTGGAGGGGTATCGCACCGTGCTGGCCCACTGCCTGCAAAATGCCAACTACTTCCGCTTCCGGTTAAGCCAGCTGGGCAACGTCAAACTGGTGGCGCAGGAGAATCAGGGGCCGAGCGTCGGCTTCAAGATCTACAACCCCGAGTGGGTGAGCGATCCGGAGGCCGAGTTCGCCTTCGAGCTGGCCCGCTCCGGCGATCCTGCCTACAAGGCTCGGCTGCAGCGCAACACCGAGTATCACCGCAGCCTGTTCAAGGGGCGCGGCAAGGTGGGGCTCTACACCAACTGGGTGGAGGCGGTGGCCCACTCCGACTACGACGCCCGAGGCAAATACTCCTATATCGCCGGGGAGAAGGCTGTCTTTATGAATCCTGCCTGCACTCGCGAGCAGATCGACGCCTTTATCGACCATATTCGCGGTTGATGGATGTTGCCCTGACAGCCGAGCGCAGCCTGTGATGGCAAGAGGCGGTCAGGGGACCTCAACAGATAAACAAAGGGCAAGCCAATTGGCTTGCCCTTTTGTTTTTGCGGCTCTGTTTTTGCAGCACTGTGCGTAAGTAGTGGGGAAGGCCGGGCTCAGAGGGCCAGCAGTTGCTCGTTTTCGACAATCTCGCACCCGGCGGGCAGTTTCGAGAGGGCGATCATGGCGCGAGCTACCTGACGGGCCTCGATGGCGCGCCAGCGGGCGAGTTTGCCCACCAGCAGCGGCCGAAACAGCGGGTAGATGGTCTGAAAGATCTGCTCGGAGAGGCGCGGTGGCTGGCGATCCCCGAGCAGCATGGCGGGCCGCACGATGGCGAGCCGTGGCCAGGATTGGGCCAGCAGGGCCTGCTCCATCTCCCCCTTGGTACGCGGATAGAGAGCCGGGGACGATGCACTGGCCCCCATGCTCGAGACCACGATCAGCCGCTGACAGCCGTGACGGCGGGCCAGCTCGGCAAAGGCGATGACATAGTCGAGATCGACCCGACGAAACGCCTCGGCAGATCCCGCCTCCTTGCGGGTGGTACCGAGGGCACAGAAGGCGATATCCACTGGGCGGGAGAGGGTGACGCTGGCCAGATCATCAAAATTGACCGGCAGCCAGTGGTGTGCCTCCTTGCCCGGCTTGCGACAGAGCAGGGTCAGTTCATGTTCGGCAGGCAGTTGCTGCACCAGTTCGCGACCGATCAGGCCGCTGGCTCCGGCAATCAGGATCCGGCTCATGGGGATTCTCCCTGTGTCATTCGATGGTGTTGATGCCATGGTGGCTGCTCATCAGCATCAGGCAATTTGCGAGCAGCTGCAATGGGGAGAAATGACGCAGTGTTGTCGGGCAGGATGAATTACGCGGGGCTGGATAAAACAAAACCGGCGCGAGGCCGGTTTTGCGGGATATCAGAGCGGGGTATTGAAGGCTGCTGGCAGCGGGAAGTCACCCGTCACTGTGGTCAGCCTGTCGTTGGCGAAGGTGACAGTGAGCTCTTTGCGCTCCTTGTCGCCGTGGCCCGGCTGGAATTCATAGAGGTAGTACCAGGTGTTGGGGTCAAAGCCGTCACGCAGCATGGGGGTCCCCAGCACATAGCTGACCTGCTCGCGGGTCATCCCCTGGCGCAGTTTGTCGACCTGTTTTTGTTCCACATAGTTGCCCTGGGGAATATCGATACGATAGACCAGGCTGCAACCGGAGAGGGTGAGGGCGGTCAAAGCCGCGGCAATCAGGTGTTTCATCCGCATATCGAGTTCAGATCATCCATACAGTCTTTTTGGCTCGGCAAATCATACCGACTCCCTCCACGGAAGTAAAAAGCCATTGATCCATCAGCCAATAAAAAGGGCCGCACTGCGACCCTTTCTGGCAATCCGGCAGCCGTTACATGGCGGCGCGGAAGATGGCGACGATCTCTTCGTGGCTCGCCTGTTTCGGGTTGGTGAAGCCGCAGGCATCTTTCAGGGCGTTGCTGGCCAGGGTATCGAAGTCATCGGCCTTGACGCCGAGCTGCTCCAGACCGACCGGGATCTTCACATCCAGCGCCAGCTGCTTGATGGCGGCAATGGCAGCGGCGGCGCCCTGTTCGTCGTTCATGGCACTCACGTCAACACCCATGTAGCGGGCGACATCCTTCAGACGAGCGGCGCTCACCTGGGCGTTGAACGCCTGAACATGGGGCAGCAGCACGGCGTTGCAGACACCGTGGGGCAGGTCGTAGAAACCGCCCAGCTGGTGGGCCATGGCGTGCACATAACCCAGGCTTGCGTTGTTGAAGGCCATGCCGGCCAGGAACTGGGCGTAGGCCATCTGCTCGCGGGCGTGCAGATCATCGCCGTGGTGAACGGCGGTGCGCAGGTGCTTGGCAATCAGCTCGATGGCCATCACGGCGCTGGCATCGGTTACCGGGGTGGCGATGGTGGAGACATAGGCCTCGATGGCGTGGGTCAGGGCATCCATACCGGTGGCGGCGGTGAGACCCGCTGGCTTGGCCAGCATCAGCTCGGGGTCGTTGACCGACATCAGCGGGGTAACGTGCTTGTCGATGATGGCCATTTTCACGTGGCGCGCTTCGTCGGTGATGATGCAGAAGCGGGTCATCTCGGAGGCGGTACCGGCAGTGGTGTTGATGGCGATAAGCGGCAGTTGCGGTTTGGCGGAGCGATCCACCCCTTCGTAATCCTTGATGTTGCCACCGTTGGCGGCGACCAGCGCGATGCCCTTGGCGCAGTCGTGGGGCGAGCCGCCACCCAGCGAGATAACACAATCGCAGCCGTTTGCCCTGATCATCGCCAGACCCGCTTCGACGTTACTGGTAGTGGGGTTGGGTTTGGTCTCATCGAAAACAGCGCTTTCAATGCCATGTTCAGCCAACAGGGTGGTGAGCTTGGCGACCACGCCGATCTGGTTGAGAATTTTGTCGGTGACGATCAACGCCTTGCGATAGCCGTAACCCTTGATATCGGCGGCGGCCTCTTGCAGACAGCCGGCACCCATCAGGTTGATAGCGGGAATATAGAACTTGAATGTAGCCATGATGGACTTCCTATAGTTAGCCATTAAGTGGTAGTTGAGAGCTAGGCTACCATCTAGAAAGGGATACAAAAGCATCTTGTTTACAACTTTACGGGGTCGATCACGAGTCGTTAATTAAGCGCTGAACCAGGCTTGACTTTCCTGCATCTGACTCGATTGACAGAAAAACGTTTGTCAATTATTTCATTGAGTTAGCAAACGTTTTGCGCAATGTTTGTCACTGTCAATGCGTGGAAGTGTGAGGCGCTTCAAGGAATTGGAAAGCGCTTTCGACCATAGTTGGCGCCTCCCCGAAGAGGGGGGTAAAGGCTTGAAAGTATCATAAAGAATCATCTTAACTTGTGCCCTGACCATGCTGGCAGGGGGCAACCAGGAGTCCAATATGTCTGATGTATTTCACTTGGGTTTGAAGAAAGCGGATCTGCAAGGCGCCACCCTGGCGATCGTCCCCGGTGACCCCGAGCGCGTGAAGCGTATCGCAGAGCTGTTGGATAACCCGGTGCACCTGGCCAGCCATCGTGAATTCACTACCTGGCGCGGCGAGATGGACGGCAAGGCCGTGATCATCTGCTCTACCGGTATCGGTGGCCCGTCCACCTCCATCGCGGTTGAAGAGCTGGCCCAGCTGGGTATCCGCACCTTCCTGCGTATCGGCACCACTGGCGCCATCCAGCCGCACTTGAACGTGGGTGACGTGATCGTGACCACCGGTTCCGTGCGCCTCGACGGTGCCAGCCTGCACTTCGCACCGATGGAGTTCCCGGCTGTTGCCGACTTCGACTGCACCACCGCGCTGGTTAACACCGCCAAAGAGATGGGCTCCAAGCTGCACATCGGTGTGACTGCTTCCTCCGACACCTTCTACCCGGGTCAGGAGCGTTACGACACCGTATCCGGCCGCGTAGTGAGCCGTTTCCAGGGTTCCATGAAAGAGTGGCAAGCCATGGGCGTGCTGAACTATGAGATGGAGTCCGCAACCCTGCTGACCATGTGCTCCAGCCAGGGCCTGCGTGCCGGTATGGTGGCTGGCGTTATCGTCAACCGTACCCAGCAAGAGATCCCGAACGCCGAGACCATGGCGAAGACCGAATCTGATGCCATCAAGATCGTACTGGGCGCTGCCCGCAAGCTGATCTGATAGCCCTCTTTGTAACAAAGAGTACCGAGTGGGGGGTGGGGGCCGTTGCGAAAGCGCGGCCCCTATCTTTATCCGCCGTTTACCGCTTTTCCTCTCCCGTCACGCCTTTCACTGCTCCCGTCGCACTTGCGCTGGCTGCCTCTAAAACGGCGCTGGACAGCGCACTTGCATCGGCTCGCCGCTCACCGGATGAGCAAAATCCAGCTCGCTGGCATGCAGCATCAGCTGCGGCGCCTGTTCGCAGCCGGGCGGCAGCAAACCGCCATAGAGATCGCAACCGAGAATGGGATGACCCAGCAGCTGACTGTGGATGCGCAGCTGATGGGTGCGACCGGTCTCCGGCACCAGTCGTACCCGGGTCAAAGGCACGGTCTGTCCCTGCATCTGCAACTCCAGCCGCTCAATCACCTGATAGCGGGAGCGGGCGGGTTTGCCACTGACGGCGCAGATCTTCATCAGCGGGAAAATCGACGGATCCTTGGCGATGGGGGCGTCGATAACCCCTTCGTCGTCAATCAAATGACCGCACAGCAGGGCGCTGTAGGCCTTGCTCACCGCCCGCTGGCTGAACTGTTGGCAGAGCTGGGCGTTGATGGCCTTGTTTTTGGCCACCACCATGATGCCTGAGGTGCCAAAATCTAGGCGATGCACCAGGGTGCAGCCTGGGAAATCCTGCACCAGTCGATAGTGAACCGAGTCGAGGTTCTGCGGGTTCTTGCCTGACAGACTCAGCAGGCCGCTTGGCTTGTTGATTAGCAGCAGGTGTTCATCCTCGAACAGGATCTCGATGGTGGCCTTGCAGGGCGGGGCGATAAAGGTGTCGACGATAACGGACATAGGGCACACGGGCTGGAAACGGGGGACGATCATACCCGAACCGGCGCGGCCGGGCGAATGGGCGGTGCGCTGCCTCGGAAAATGAACGGCATGACGCCATGCAAACTTTTGATAGTGAGCCGTGTTGAGCGAGGTGGCGTGCCGTGCAAACCGCCCAGGTCAGCAACAAGGCCCCGTTTTGTGACCCCTTCCCGAGTTCATCCGAGGCTTGCTTGTTAAGGTATGGCTCCCTGTTATGTTGTAAGGACTCATCCCATGGCACTGCCCGTTATTCTCGATTGTGATCCCGGCCACGACGACGCCATCGCCCTCATTCTGGCGCTGGCCAGCCCAGAACTTGACGTGTTGGCAGTTACCACCAGCGCGGGCAACCAGACGCCGGACAAGACCCTCAACAATGCCCTGCGCATCCTCACCTTGCTGGGGCGTGACGATATTCCGGTGGCGGCCGGGGCACCGAAACCGCTGGCCCGCGAGTTGATCATCGCCGACAACGTCCACGGCGAGTCGGGCCTCGATGGCCCCAAACTGCCTGATCCTGCCTTTGCGCCACAGGCCATGACTGGGCTTGAATTGATGGCCAAATGTCTGCGCGAGAGCCTAGAACCTGTGACCCTGGTGCCGACCGGCCCGCTCACCAATATCGCCCTGCTGCTGGCGGCTCACCCGGAACTAAAGGGCAAGATCGCCCGCATCGTATTGATGGGGGGCGCCGCAGGGGCTGGCAACTGGACGCCGGCGGCGGAATTCAATATTTATGTGGACCCGGAAGCGGCCGATATGGTCTTTAAGTCGGGTATCCCCATCACCATGTGCGGCCTTGATGTGACCCATGAGGCGCAGGTGATGGATGAGGATATCGAGCGAGTGCGCGCCATCACCAATCCGGTGGCCCAGTGCGTGGCCGGGCTGCTCGACTTTTTCATGATCTACCATCGGGATCCCAAGTGGGGATTTGCTGGTGCACCGCTCCACGACCCCTGTACCATTGCCTGGTTGCTGGCTCCCGAGCTGTTCCACGGAGTCGAGTGCCGGGTCGATATCGAGACCAGCGGGGAGCATACCGTGGGGATGACGGTGGTGGATCGTTATGGTCTGACCGGCAAGCCAGCCAATGCGCTGGTATTGTTGGGGCTGGATCGCCCGGGCTTTATCGATCTGCTGGTGACGCGGCTGCGGGCGTTTGACTGAGCGCCGGTTCATTTTTGCAAGAAGGGGCGGGGAATGTGGAAGAGAGGCTTGGTGCTGCTGGCCGGGTTGCAACTGACAGGCTGTGCGACGCCATTTGAGCGGATGTGGCAGGGGCTGGCGACCTGTGAATTTACCGATCTCTATGTGGATGAGACGGGCAGGCCCGCCAATCTACAACTGGCCAACTACACCCCCTACAAGGTGAGCGACGGCTTTGCCTGGTACAAGGTGCACGAGGAGCTGCACGGCTTGCCGGTGGTCGGTTTTATCGTGCCGGCCTCCAGCTTCGAAGTGCACGCCCTCTTTGTTGATACCCCCATCGCCAATGCCCGCCGCTTGACCCACAACGCCTACGGCAGCGAGTTTGGCGACGAGCAGAAGCATGACGAGGGCTCAGCCCCTCTGCTTTTGCGCGATCCCAACAATCCCAAGCGCTCCATCATCGACTGCACCCGCGGTGAGTCCGACGGGGAGCAGGAAGATTCGGCCATGCCAGCCATGGCTGAGGTAGGCTTTTAGTGTTCGTGTGTCCCGTCCTGAATATGGTTTGCACTTTTTCCCCCAATAAATCGAGAGCTCGATGGGACAAGGTGTGAAACGGACACAGCGCGATTACTCGCTGACTTTGAAACTGGCGTTGGTCGAGCAGATTGAAAAAGGCGAGCTAACCTGCCAACAAGCACAATCTCGATATAGCATTCAGGGCAATTCGACCATTCAGGTATGGTTGACTCAGAAACTGGCGCCAAGGCTGAGCAGGTGTCTTAATTCGCTCTCCCGGGGTTCTGGGCTGCTTGTGTCGACAAGGATGTCAGCATCTTCCCAATCCAGCTCACTCGACCAGGAGAGGCGCAGATGGTCGTTGAAGTAGTAGCGCAATCCTATACTGCCTTTCAGATCCTGATTACGGGTGAAATAGGGGGAGGCTTGTGCCAGATATTTCAGATAGCGCCCCTGGCTGAACAGCTCCATTTTCTCCTGCCAGAGTGAGAAAGGTTGGCGATAATCCCAGTTAAAACCGGCGAAGGGGTAGTCAATGACCCGTTCACCCAGAAAAATCTTGGGAACCTCGCTATCTTCACGGAAGTAGAGTCGGCTTAATCCCCCTTGGGCCATCAGCTCCAGTCGGCGGCGTTTGTCGTTCCAGAAGCGGTAGCCAGGCCCCGAGCCATAGTCCATGTACAGATAGCGATCTTTATCCAGCATGTCATATTCGGCATCGAGTGAGGTGCGCAAGAACCACTGCTGGTTGAAGAAATAGTCCAGCGTAGGGTTGAGCTGATAATCATGGCTGTCGGTGACGTTGTCAGCAGTCTCATAGGTATATTCACCGGAGAAGCTGTAACGCCAGTCCAGATTGGCCAGCTCGCTTTTCCACTTGAGGTTGACGTTGTTGGTCTGCTTGTCATTCTGTTTGAGTTTGACATTGAGATCGCCGCTGCCGGTCCAGAGCCAGGCATTGCGTTCATCCTGCTCATCCTTGAACAGGGTGAATCCACCTTTGGCGGTCGCCTTGGGTTTATCCTGGTGCTCCAGCCGCCAGCGCTTGATGGCATCCCGCTTGACGGTAACGGCACCGGTATAGGGCAAAGAGATGCGTACCGACTCTTCGCCAATCTCTTCGATGTTGCCGGTCAGACGATCGCCATTGTTCATCCAGAGAATGTCCTTGGCCCACAAGGAGTGACAGGCCAACAGGAGTAGGAGGGGCAGGAATTTCATGAGGTAAGGTGACTCCGGTGCGACTCGGGCGCTGGTGACTTAACCACTGACAAGTTGGCTGCTGATGGGGCGGGGCAGGCCATTTTTGCTCTCCAGCGCCGCCGTCACCTCATCCTGCATCACATCAGGTGCGCTGATAAAGCTCTCTATGGCCGGTGATAGCATCAGCGGGGCGCCATTTTCAAGCTCCTCTTCGGTGCGGGAGAGCGGGGAGTGTACCTCCAGCCAGCGGCGACCATCCGGTTCGATGGCCACCTTGACCGGTTGGTTGATGACCCGCACCGGCGTGCCAATCGGCACAATCTTGAACAGAGCCTCAATATCGTCAGGTCGCAGCCGGATGCAGCCTGCACTTACCCGCAGGCCAACGCCAAAATCCTTGTTGGTGCCGTGGATCAGGTAGTCGCGCTTGCCATAGCCAAGGCGCATGGCGAACTTGCCGAGGGGATTCTCCGGGCCGGGGGGCACCACGGCGGGCAGGGTGATCCCTTTTTGCTCCAGCCAGGATTTGCGCACCATGGGGCCGGGTACCCAGGTCGGGTTGGGATTCTTCTCGATGACCGTCGTGGTCATCTCGGGTGTTTCGCGGCCGATATCGCCAATCCCGATGGGCAGCACGATGACCTCGCTCTTCCCTTTGGGGAAGTAGTAGAGACGCAGTTCGGGCAGATTGATGACGATCCCCTCGCGAGGCACATCAGGCAGCAGCATCTGGGTGGGCAGCGTCAAGCGGGTACCCGGCTTGGGTAAATAGGGATCTACACCCGGATTTGCCTCAAGTAGCGCCAAAAATCCAATTTGCGTATTTTTGCCAACCAGTTCCAGATGTTCATTCTGCTGGATGATGTAATCCTCCAGCTCACCGATGAGGCGACTCCCGGCAGGTGGCAGCGGGTAGCGTTTGGCCTCTGCCGGCGCGGCGCAGAGCAGGATCGCTGCCAGTAGCATGGAAAGGGCGGGCGTTAAGGATAGGGGCTTGAGTTTCGGCAATCGCATAAGAAGATCCATCAGTTCAATCGGGGCGGAACATCATCAACACAGCCGCCAGAATGGCGCGATTGTTCCTCAATCAGCCCATGATTACCAGCTTGCCGCGCACAAGTAATGATGTGGGGATACATCGGAAACCGGCCAAAATCGGCATCACCCATAAATTTGAGCGCCAAGCAGGAAAAAGAGACGCCTGATGGCAATGGGGCAATATCACGACGTGGATAATGGCCGGGTGTGCGAGCGGGTGGATACAGGGCCATACAAGAGTGGCCTCGCAACGTAAGCCGTGCGTAAAGCAATGTGAGCCTGCTCCCAGATATCTGATTCAGCCATTTGATATATAAGAAATTTTTGTTGCATCCTCGGCCCAGCTTGGGTAAAACTCTCTCCCCACGGAGAGATGCCGGAGTGGCCGAACGGGATTGACTCGAAATCAATTGTGGCAGCAATGCCACCCAGGGTTCGAATCCCTGTCTCTCCGCCACATACCAAGCCCAACCTGTTTAGCAGGTTGGGCTTTTTCTTTTGGTGATGTGCTGAGGGATTATCCGGTCGCCTGTGTATCTGTGGTCATCGAGCCGGATGAATGCTGTTGGATGCTCGCCGTGCCTGCCAGGAGTGCAGGCGCTGCTGCGCCCCGATGATGAAGACAAAAAAGACCGGTACGAAGAAGATGGCCAGCAGGGTGCCGCTGATCATGCCGCCAAACACGCCGGTGCCGATGGCATGCTGGGTCTCCGCGCTGGCGCCACTGGCGAGCATCAAGGGCACCACCCCGAGGGTGAAGGCCAGCGACGTCATCAGAATGGGGCGCAGGCGCAGGCGGGCAGCAGTGACAGCCGCATCTAGCAGCGAGCGCCCTTCACTGTGCAACTGGCGCGCAAACTCCACGATCAGGATGGCGTTCTTGGCCGACAGACCGATGATGGTGATCATGCCCACCTTGAAGAAGACGTCGTTGGGCATGCCGCGCAGCATCACGGCCGCGACGGCACCGAGCAGGCCCAGCGGCACCACCAGCATCACCGAGAGCGGGATCGACCAGCTTTCATAGAGTGCCGCCAGCACCAGGAAGACCACCAGCGCCGACAACAGCATCAGCAGGGGGGCCTGCTCGGCCGACTGGCGCTCTTGCAACGACTGTCCCGTCCAGGCCAATGCGAAGCCTGGCGGCAATTGCGCCGCCAGACGCTCCATCTCCGCCATCGCCGCTCCGCTGGAGATGCCGGGCGCAGCCCCCCCGGCAATACGCACGGCAGGGAAGCCATCGAAGCGCATCATCTGTTGCGGCGATTCGCGCCATTCCGGTGTCACCACCTCCCGCAAGGGGACCATGCCGCCGCTGGCATTGCGCACCCGCAGGCCGAGCACATCATCGAGCTGCATGCGTGCCAACGCGTCGGCCTGCAGAATGACCTGCTGCATGTGCCCGCCGTTGGGGAAGTCGTTGACGTAGAGCGACCCCATTGCGGCCGACAGGGTACTGCTTACGCTGGCGAACGAGAGTCCCATGGCTTCGGCCTTTTGTCGGTTGATCTCGAGGTGAATGCTCTCGCCGGGAGGCAGATTGTCGGGATACACATCACTGACTACCCGGCTTTTGGCGGCCAGTTCCAGCAGTTGTGCCTGGGCGGCCAGCAGCGCGGCTTCCCCCCGATTGGCCCTGTCTTGCAGGAACAGGGTGAAGCCGGAGGCTGTGCCCAGTTCGTCGATGGCGGGCGGCAGCAGGCTCATTACCGTGCCTTCAGGAATATTTGCCATAGCCGCTTGTGCCAGATCTGCCTCTTCGGCTGCCGTGGCGCCATGACGCTGATCCCAATCTTTGAGCATGGTGAAGGCCATGGCGGCATTGGGGCCTGCGCCGGAGAAGCTGAAGCCCTGCACCACCAGGTTGGTGTCCAGCGCCTCGCGAGAGGCGACGTGAGCCTCGAAGGCCTTGACCACCTCAAGAGTACGCTCGCTGGTGGCGCCGGTTGGCAACTGGATGGAGGTCATGAAGTAGCCCTGATCCTCGTCCGGCAGGAAAGAGGAAGGCAGCTGGGCGGCGGCGATGGTTAGCACAGCGCAGAGGGCGGCAAAGGTTGCCATCATCCGTCCGCTGCGCCCGACCTGCCGGGTTACCCGCGCACCGTAGCCTGCCGTGAACCGCTCGAAACCCCGGTTGAAGGCACCGAAGAAGCCGCGCTTCTCATGATGATCCGGACTGACCGGGCGCAGCAGGGTGGCGCAGAGCGCAGGCGTCAGGGTCAGGGCCAGGAAGGCCGAAATCAGGATCGACACCGCCATTGACAGGGTGAACTGCTGGTAGATGACCCCCACCGAGCCGCTGCCAAACGCCATGGGAAGGAACACCGCCGTGAGCACCAGGGTGATGCCGATCACCGCCCCGGTGATCTCCTTCATGGCCTGCGAGGTCGCCTCACGGGGCGACAGCCCCCGGGTGGCCATCAGGCGCTCGACGTTCTCCACCACCACGATGGCGTCGTCGACTATGATGCCGATGGCCAGCACCATGCCGAACATGGTGAGGGAGTTGATCGAAAAACCGGCCAGCAGCATCACCGCGAAGGTGCCAAGCAGAGCGATGGGGGCGACGATGGCCGGGATCAGGGTGTAGCGCAGGTTCTGCAGGAAGAGAAACATCACCAGAAACACCAGCACCATGGCTTCCAGCAGGGTGTGGATCACCTTTTCGATGGAGACCTTGACGAAGGGGGCCGAGTCAAACGGGATCGAATAGGCCATGCCCGCTGGCAGGGTGGGAGCGAGCAGGGCGAGACGGGTGCGCACCGCATCGGCGGTACGCACGGCGTTGGCGCCGGGGGAGAGTTGGATGGCGGCGCTGGTGGCAGCCACGCCGTTCTCCCGGTTGGAAAAGGCGTAGGATTGTGCCCCCAGCTCGACCCGGGCGACATCACCCAGCACCAGCTTGGCGCCATCACCACCGGCTCGCAGCACGATGGCGGCGAATGCCTCGGGGGTCGTCAGCTGCCCTTGAACCGTGAGGGGAACCGTCAGGCGCTGCCCCGGCAGGGCGGGTTCGTCACCGAGGCGCCCCGGGGCAATCTGGATGTTCTGCTGCTCGATGGCCTGCGCCACCTCGCCGATGGTCAGCCCGTAGGCGGCGAGTTTGGCCGGATCTACCCAGATGCGCATGGCCTGCTCGGCGCCGAACAGTTGCACTCGTCCTACCCCGTCGATGCGGCGCAGCTCCTGCACAATATTGCGTGCCATGTAGTCGTTGAGGGCAACTTCATCGAAGCGGCCATCCGGTGAGGTCATGCCGACCATCATCAGAAAGCCGGAGGAGGCGGACTCCACCTGCAAGCCGGTTTGCCGCACCGCTTGTGGCAAGCGAGGTTCGACCGCCTTGATGCGGTTTTGCACGTCCATCTGGGCCAGCTCCGGATCGGTGCCCGGCTTGAAGGTGGCAGTGATCTGCGCGCTGCCCGAGGCGTCCACCAACGACTCGAAGTAGAGCAGGTTCTTCACTCCCGACAGCTCGCGCTCGATAAGGCTCACCACCGCATCGTTCAGGGTCTGCGGTGTGGCGCCCGGATAGGTGGCATAGAGGGTCACCGATACCGGCGCCACCGAGGGATAGCGGGAGATGGGGAGCTTGGGGATGGCGATGACCCCTGCCAGCACGATGAACAGGGCGATCACCCAGGCAAACACCGGGCGATGGATAAAAAACTGCGGCATGGATAACTCTCCGATTCAGCGAATGCCGCTGTCAGCCGGTTGGCTGACGGCGGGTAGTTGCCAGGGGGAGGCAATGACCTGAACCCCCGAGGTCAGACGGTCGATCCCTTCGATCACCACCTGTTGCCCGGCACTGAGCCCGGACGCGATGCGGTACTGGCTATTCACCAGTTCAGCGGTGTTAACCGGAACCAGCTGTGCCTGCCCCTGGCCATCCACCACCCACACGCTGGTCTGACCCGAGGTGCGAACTACCGCCTGCTGGGGTACGGTCAGGGCGTTGGCATAGCGGGCACGGGGGATGCGCGCCTGCACATAGAGGCCGGGCAACAGGCGCCGCTCAGGGTTATCCACCAGCACCCGCAGCAGCACGTCGCCGGTTCCGGCATCGACCTCGATGCCGGAGAAGAGGATGCGCCCCTGCATGCCCAGCGGTGTGCCATTGCTACCGAGGATCTCCACCGCCAGTTCCGGTGCCGTTGAGCCAGCCTGCTGGCGCAGGGATTCCAGCACCGAGGCCGGTTGGCGCACATCAACGTAGACCTGATCAATCTGCTGGATCCGGGCCATGGGAGTGGTATCGGTGGGCGACACCAGGGCCCCTTCACTCACCAGCGCCTGATCGATGCGCCCGGCGATGGGGGCCTCCACGCTGGCAAATTGCAGGTTCAGCTGGTGCCGGGCCAGGGTCGCCCTGGCCTGGGCCACATCGGCGGCCGCCTGATCCCGCTGGGAGACCGCATCGTCATAGGTCTGGCGGCTGATGGCGTCGGTGCGCAGCAGCGGCTTCAGGCGGTCAATCTGGATGCGGGCGCGGGCCAGCACGGCCTCGGCCCGTTGCAATGCGGCGGCGGCGCTGTCGACATCGGCCTTGAAGGGGGTCGGGTTTATCTGGAACAGCACTGTGCCAGCGCTGATCTCGGCGCCCTGCTCGAACAGGCGGCGCTGCACGATGCCGCTGATCTGGGCGCGAATGTCGGCGCTGCGCAGTGCTGCCACCCGGGCGGGCAGATCCTCGCTGATGACAAGCTCCCGACCAGTCAATGTCAGCACCGACACCTGAGGCAGGGCGGGTGCCTCCTGCTCTTGCGGCGCGGCGTCGCACCCCGCCAACCCGAATGCGGCAATGACGGCGAGCAGGGCGCCCGCATACCGCTGTTTGACAAACATCATCCACTCACCTCGTTAAACCGTCTCTCCGGTGTGATGTGACCGAAGAGTGCATCGAGCGGCCATTATGGCGAGGGGCTATTGCGAATGATTCGAGGCTTTGTGGAGAATCCATGGAGGCGATGATAAAGTTCAACGCCACCTTTTTTCGAGTCCGACTATGTCCCATCTCAATGCTTCCGCCAGCCCGGCGGGCCAGTCACTGGTACTGATTGCAGAGGATGAAGCCGAGATCGCCGACATCCTCGCCGCTTACCTGCAACGTCATGGCTTGCGCTCCCTGCACGCCGCCGATGGCCGTGAAGCGCTGGCCATGCATCAGGCATTCAAACCCGATCTCCTGCTGCTGGATGTGCAGATGCCGCAACTGGATGGCTGGCAGGTGCTCAGCGAGATCCGGGCGCGTGGCGATACGCCGGTGATCATGTTGACCGCCCTCGATCAGGATCTCGACAAGCTGATGGGGCTGCGCATGGGGGCGGATGACTATGTGGTCAAACCCTTCAATCCGGCCGAAGTGGTGGCGCGAGTGCAGGCCGTGCTCAGGCGCACCCGAGCCGTAAAGCCTGCCACGGCGAACGTGTTGCGGGTCGGCCAGTTTCAGATCGATCTGGAGAGCCACGAGGCCAGCATTTTCCGCGATGACCAGCAGCAGGTGCTGGAGCTGACCCTGACCGAGTTCAAGTTGCTCGCCTCTTTGATGCGGGCGCCGAAACGGGTGTTCAGTCGCGCCGAACTGCTGACTCACTGCTTGCCGGAGGGGGATACCCAGGAGCGTACGGTGGATAGCCACATCAGCAAGTTGCGCAAAAAACTGGAGACACACGGCATTCAGGGGGTCCCCGCCAGTGTCTGGGGGGTTGGCTATCGCTTCGGGGGCGATGCATGAAATCGGCGCCCGGCCTTCGCAGGCAGATCATCCGCTCTCTGGGCTTGATGACGCTTGGTATCATCTCCCTCGCGGTGATCGGCACCTATGTGTTTTATGGCATCGCCGTGGCGTTTGTGCCGGGCAGCATCTCCGAGACCTGGGTGCCCTCCAGAGTCGAGATGTTATGGATCGGCTCCACCATTCTCATTGCATTGGGGATGGCGCTGTACGTGGCGGTTCGCCTCTCTCGCCGCATCCTGACTCCCCTCAACTCGGTGGCAACCAGCCTGCGCGAGGTGGCCGAGGGCAAACTCGATGCCCGCGTGCCGGAGGATGAGCAGGCGATCGGGGAGACGGCGCAACTGGTGCGCGACTTCAACGCCATGGCCGAGCGGCTGCAGAGCATGACCCGCGAGCGGGAGTTCTGGAATGCTGCCATCGCCCACGAGTTGCGCACTCCGGTGACCATTTTGCGCGGCCGCTTGCAGGGGCTGGCCGAAGGGGTATTTCCTCCCAGTAGCGAACTCTTCGAGGGGTTGCTGCGTCAGGTGGAGGGGCTCAATCACCTGATCGAGGATTTGCGGGTATTGAGCCTCAACGACAGCGGCCATCTGGAGTTGCAGCGGACCGAGGTCAGGCTGGCCGACGAGCTTGCCGTGGTGCTTGAGGCATTTGCCAGCCCTCTGGCGGCGAGCGGATTTGTGTTGCAGCGGGAGCTGGATAGCGAACTTCATGTCTGCTGCGATCTGTTTCGCATCCGTCAGGCCCTGATGGCGCTGTTGGAAAATGCCCAGAAGCACGCGCTGCCGGGCCTGCTGACCGTGCGGCTGCATCGCTTGGAGAGTGTGTGCGTCCTGAGTGTGGAAGATGAGGGGCCTGGCATCAGCGAGGAGGTCGCCGCCTGTATCTTCGATGCGTTTCGTCGGGGAGATCCGTCACGCTCGCGCAAGAGCGGCGGTAGCGGACTCGGACTCGCCGTGGTCAAGGCGATTGCCGAGGCGCACGGCGGCAGCGCGGTTTGCCAAGCTACCGGGCAGGGAGGGAGCCGATTCGTGCTCTCCTGGCCCATCTCGGCCATGTCCGGTGGCCCTGAAATCTAGCCTAGGGGCGGCAGGTTCTGATGAAGCTATACAGCTGGCAGCTGCCAGCACAGGGGCGTTCGACAAGCGACCGTTATAGGGTCTTCACCGCTTGTGCCGGGTGAGCAGGAGGGGTTGGGACATGGCTCATTTGGCGCGAAATCATGGTTTTTTGCCGCTAAAAATTGAAACCGTTTTCAGAAATCCTTTTCAACTGTGATCCGCTTCAAAGCTTTTTCGGGCGCCAACCTCTAGCATTGGCTCCACGAATTAGGGGCTAGCGCTCCCGATTTTCCCGCTGTGGGAGGTAACCGGATGTTCCGGCTATTTCCTTCGTTACTTTCGACGGTCATCATGGATGGCCGTTTTTTTTTGAGTTATTTCACGGTAAAGGGTCGAGCCGCTGGCGCTTTACCGTTAAAATTCCGCTTTTGCACTTGCCCGTGAGTCTTGATGTCTGCGTCCACCCTCTCTTCGGATAGTTATGCCCTGCTCGCCACCCTGCAATTGCAGCGCGTTGCCAGTACCCGTTTGCTGCAAGAACAACTGGCGATAGGCCATGCCCTGATCGATAAACTGACCCGACTGCAGGATGCGGGGCTGGTCAGATTGCGCGGGGAGCAGCAGTGGAGCCTGACCGCCGAGGGGACGCTGGCGCTGATCCTGGGGGTGCGTGCCGGTCTCTGCCCGGCGCCGGACTGGAGCCGGGTGCCCTCATTGACCGGGCAGGATCTTACCCATGCGGTGGTGCGCGAGCTCTGCCGCGGCAAAGCGGGGGAGATCCCCACCTATTTCTCGGCCAGCGATCTGCTGACCCTGCTTGATACCCCGGACGCTCACCAGTTGCTGGCGGGCTCCAGCCCCGCCTGGCAGCAAATGTTGCTGGAGCACTTCTCGCTGCAACTCTTGCTTGATGCCCCCTATGAAGAGCGCTGGCCGTTGGCCAATGCGCTGGTGCGCTGCGCCCCCGAGGTACAGGCCCGGGCCAAAGCGTTCGAGGCGGAGTGGCGCTGGCTCTGCGGGGATGGCGAGAGCACATCGCCAACCG
Source organism: Aeromonas sp. ZOR0001 (assembly GCF_000801015.1). Classification (NCBI taxonomy): domain Bacteria; kingdom Pseudomonadati; phylum Pseudomonadota; class Gammaproteobacteria; order Aeromonadales; family Aeromonadaceae; genus Aeromonas; species Aeromonas sp. ZOR0001. The sequence goes on from NZ_JRJY01000110.1 coordinate 89,210, forward strand.
GCGAGGACAAGGATGCCGCCCCCGGCTGGCCAGCCCTGCAGGCGCTGGCCCAGCAGAGCCAGAGCGGCCCGCTTGGCGAGCGGCTGCTCACCGCGCTGGGCCAGTG
>NZ_JRJY01000110.1:89412-108529 GCF_000801015.1 Aeromonas sp. ZOR0001
CAACCGATGAGGGTGAGGCGGGCCAGTGGCCCCGTTCGTTCAGCGCCCTGCTCTGGCTTGGCTGGTTGCAGCAGGCCGACCCCGTCATCGCCAGCGAACAGCGCAAGAAGTGGCAGCGCAGTCTGACTGGCCAGTTCCCCCTGCTTGCCGACCTGCTCAGCCAGTGGGCGGGCGATCGCCACGGTCAGGCGGTCGGCCTGTTCGATACCCTGCAGCTGCCGGTGGAGGAGCTCCACTGGGGCTATCTCTGGCTCGATCTCTGCGCGCTGGCCCGTCACGGTGCCCAGAGCCCGCAGGTGGCCATGTTGCACAAGTGGGATCTCTCCCATCTGCTCGATGCCGAACCCCATCATCGCCTGATGGCCTTTTGTCAGGATCTGCTGCGCATCTTGTTGGGCGAGGCGGCCAAAGGGGCGCCCTTGTGCCAACTGCGCGGTAGTGAGGAGAGTACGCAAGAGGGCAGTGACGAGCAGGATGATGACGGGGACGAGGATAAAACCGCGGCCTCTGCCAGCTGGCTCAACTGGTTGCAGGGGCTGGGACGCTCCAGTGGCGTACGAAAGCCGCAAGAGCGGTTGGTGTGGCTGCTCCATGCCGACGGCCCCGAGCTGGAGTGCAAGATCCAGAAGCTGAGTACCAAGGGGGAGTGGACCGCCGGTCGCCGGGTCGATCCGGCCCTGCTCTCTACCCAGTATGCCGCCATGCTCGACGAGCATGACTGGGCGCTGGTCCGCACCCTGCCACGGGTGATGGGACGACTGCCGCGGGATGTCTGGGCGCCGCTGGCCGATCACCCCCGTTTGTTCAACGCCAAGGGGCAAAAGCTGCAACTGGCCATCAGCGCCCCCCTGCTGCAGGTGGTGGCCACCGAGCAGGGGATGAGCGCGCAGCTCTGCCCCGATGCGGCCGCCCGCGGGGCCCATATCATGCCGCTGGCGCAAGATCTGTGGCAGCTGATCCTCACCCCGCAGCCGCTGCTCGACCGCTTGCCAGCGCTCGAATCCATCCCGCTGCTGCCCGCCGAGGGGCTGGCCGAGCTGCAACGCACCCTGGACGCCATTCCCGAGCTGCCCTGGCACAGTCAGGTTGCGGGGCTTAGCGGCAACGCCGAACTGGCTCCCTGGCCGGGCATTCCTTCGGTGCAACTGGATTGGCAGGATGGTCAGCTGTCGGTCAAGCTGGTGACCCGCTTTGAGGATCTGCCGCCCCAGCCCCTTGGCAAGGGGGAGGCGATCGTACGGCAGGGGATCAAGGCGTACCACTACTGGCAGCGGGATCTCGCGGCCGAGAAGCTGCAGGCCCAGCTACTGCGCAATCAACTCCCCATCGGCCTGCCCGGCAGCGAGTGGCTGCTGCAGGGGGAACAGGCGCTGGCGCTGGTCAATGCCCTGCCCGAGCTGGTGGATGCCGGCGTGGTCATTCACTGGCATCAGGACAGCGCTCGCCTCAAGAGCCTCGATGAAGCGGCTCTGAGCCTGCGTATCGAGCGGCGGCAGGACTGGTTCCAGGTCGAAGGGGCACTGGCCCTCGATGAGCACCAGATCCTCGATCTGCGCCTTATTCTGCGCCAAATGACCCCGGGGCAGCGCACCGTTCAGCTCGACGAGAAGACCAGCCTGATGCTGAGCGACAAGCTGGTTGAGCGGCTCACCATGCTGGGGGCCATGCTCGATGAAGAGCAGCGCATCAACAACAAACTGGCCTATCCGCTCACTCGCCTGCTCTCGGTCATTACCACCGAAGGGGATGCGGCGTGGCAATCCCTTCAGCAGGAGTGGCAGCAGGAGGTCGATTGCCCGGACGAGCTGCTTACCTCCCTGCGGGACTATCAGAAGGAGGGGGTGCGCTGGATGGCGACCCTGGCCCATCACGGTTTTGGTGCCTGTCTGGCCGATGACATGGGTCTGGGCAAGACGCTGCAGGCGCTTATCGTGCTGCGGATGCGCCAGCACCTTGGCCCTGCGCTGGTGGTGGTGCCCAAGTCAGTGGTCACCAACTGGCAGGAGGAGGTGACCCGTTTCGCCCCCGAACTGGATGTGGTGGTGTTCGAGAATCCGGCCGAGCGGGAGGGGATTATTCGCGAGGCCAAGGCCGGTCAGGTGATCCTCATCAACTACGGCATGCTTGGCAGCCTGGCGGAGGCGCTCAAGTCCCGTCGCTGGTCCAGCATGGTGCTCGATGAGGCCCAGCAGATCAAAAACGCCGGTACCCAGCGTGCCAAGCTGTTGTTCCAGCTCGACGGCGATTTTCGCCTCGCCCTCTCCGGCACCCCCATCGAGAACCATCTGGGGGAGCTGTGGAGCCTCTTCACCTTTATCAACCCGGGGCTGCTCGGCAGCCTTGGCGAGTTCAAGCGTCGCTTTGGCAAGGCGGTCAAGGATCCCCAGCACATGGCCTTACTGCGGGCGGTGATCAGCCCCTTCATCCTGCGCCGTCTCAAGCAGCAGGTGCTGACTGAGCTGCCGGACAAGACCGAGATCATCCACCACATCAGCCTCTCCCCCGAAGAGCGCCAGCTCTACGAGGCGACCCGGCGGGAAGTGGTGCAGCAGGTGCAAAGCGCCGATGGCCGCGCCTTGATGCATGTGCTGAGTGGCCTGACCCGGCTGCGCCGTCTCTGCTGCTCACCGGAGCTGGTGATGCCCGAGTGGTCGCAAACCAGCAGCAAGCTGGACGAGGCGATGGCCCTGCTGGAAGAGGCGATCGACGGCGGTCATCGGGTGCTGGTGTTCAGCCAGTTCGTCGATCTGCTGAGTCTGTTGCGGACCCGCATCGAGCAGAAGTCTTGGGACTACTGCTATCTGGATGGGGGCTGCTCCGCCAAGTCCCGTCAGGACTCCATCCTGCGTTTTCGTCATGAGGAAGTGCCGCTGTTCCTCATCAGCCTCAAGGCGGGGGGGACCGGCCTCAACCTCACCCAGGCCGATACCGTGCTGCACCTCGATCCCTGGTGGAACCCGGCGGTGGAAGATCAGGCGAGCGATCGGGCGCACCGGATGGGCCAGACCCAGCCGGTGACCGTGTACCGGCTGGTGTGCGAGCAGACGGTGGAGGAGAAGATTGTCGCCCTGCACGACGAGAAGCGGGCGCTGGCCGATGGGTTGCTGAGCGGCCAGTCCGAGGTGCGCGGGCTGGATGTGGAGAGCCTGCGGGCCCTGCTGATGGGCTGATTGGCGACGCCGCCTTACATACCGTCTATCGATACAGAAAAGGGAGAACATCCAGAGATGTTCTCCCTTTTCTCGTTTGGGACGCTGATGCGGGATACTCGTTTATCGCGGCAAGGCGGCGCAGTTATCCCTGAACCAGCTATCCCTGATCCAGTCACCCCTGATAGAGATAGAGGTGCAGCCGCTCTATGATGGGCTCGCCGCCAATCTTGCGATCTCGCCGCGCCTGCCGGCTCTTGGGGGGATAGTTGCCCAGATGGGTGACTGCAGGCGGGGTATCCGAGCAGAGCAGCAGAGGCAGGCTCGCCTTGATCTGCTGCTTGCGCGGGGTGCGCTCCAACCAGAGCAGGTTGATCATCGGGTGGGTCTTGACCGGGCGGCGGATCCGCAGCTCGGCATCGGCGGGCAGACGGCGAATGTCGTACACCTCCTGATCCACCATCTTGCTCCACTCCTCGTTGTTGGAGAGGGCCGGTATGTAGCGGCGGCTGCGCTCCAGCATCTCAAGCACCTGCTCGCGACTGAGGCGATTGATGGTCTGCTTGTCAGCCCAGGTAAAGCCGAGGGATTGCAGCTCACCTGTCAACAGGGTCAGCTTGCGGTAGACCTGCAGGGTGATCACGCCGGGCAGGGCAGTATGTACCAGCTCGAACTTCTCGTCCCGTCCCCCCGCCTGCTGCACCAGCGCCTTGAAATCGAGCTTGCGCTGATTGATCTCCTCAACCAGAGGCTGGATCAACGGAGCGGCGGCGGCAGGAAAGCGCAACCAGCCGGGCAGCCGATGAGTTGCCTTGGTTGAGCAGCCGGGGCGGGCGCTGTGGTCCTGATAGGCGGCGAGGGTGGCCGCCAGCGCGGCTTCACCGTTGAGATAGCCCACCTCAATTTGCTCGATCGGGTCGTGTTCTTCCCCCTGTGCAACCGGGGGGAGGGGATAGACATGAGCCTCCTGCAGGTCGAGCTGGCAAAGCAGATCGGCCAGCTGGTTGAGAGCGCCTTCAATGGCGGCCATCTGTTGACGCAGGGCGGCGGTCGGGGTAAAGGTATCCATCGATGATCCTGTGGTTTCATCCGCCGCTGACGGCATAAACGATGGCGTCAGGGCAGGGGAATAAACTACTGTATAAATAACCATACCAGTATGCCGGTTGCGCGCCAAGAGGGGCGTTTCCGGGTCTTCATCGAGGGAGTGGCGAGGGAGGAAAGGTAAGTTTTTTTTATGTTTCATTGTGTTAATTTAAGATCGCAAAGAGATCGCTGAATTAACAATTGAATGTAATGACGGGGTTGCCACCCATAGCACGTCTGTTGGCGAGTGCATAGGCAATGCGGTAAATTGCATATGTAAGGTGGTGCCATGCAGCACAATATGCTGTGGGCCGTTGATGGTCGAATAGTGACTTAATTATTCTTTATAAATCAAAGCATTAAAATTGTATCAGTCAGTTTTTTACTATTAGTTTTCCTAATGTAACGTATCAAAATTCGTCAATTGAGTCGGCCCTGCTCCCTGACTAAGCTTTGCGCATCAAATAAAGCCCAGTGCGTAAACAAATATTCAGAGGAGCCACATCATGGCCAACATGACTTATACCGAAACCGGTTACCAGCATTCCAGCCAATTGAATCTGGCTGCTCGCGTTAAAATGACCGTTCTGACCTGGCTGGAGCGCAGCCGCAGCCGTCGCCAGCTCTCCGAACTGCCTGAGTACCTGCTCAAAGACATCGGCCTGAACGAAGCTGACCGTTATCAAGAGACCACCAAGCCGTTCTGGCGTGGTTAATCAACCGGGCATGGATGCCTTGTTTTTCTGCTGAGTCGCTTGCTGCTCTGCCCCTGTGGGGACCAGCCGCCAAGTCTGTCACTGTCTGTTTTATCTCTCCCCGTTTTACGTTAATCCTTTTTCCTCTCCTCTTTATTCCATATCGCTACCGTCATTGCTGTCATCGTTCGATTGTTATCACACTTGTATCGTTAATGTTTGAATTTGTTTAAAAAACGATTTTAAGCCGCGATGCCTTGCGTATAATCCGGCCATAGTATTCCAGAGCGAGAGGGTGAGACGGATGATTCCCCAGCACGATTTTTTGGCCTTGACCCGCAGCCATGAGTGGCAGCTTGAGCCCTTTGAATTTGCCCTGCCCGATGGTGCACGGGTCAGCGTCTGGGATACGGGCGTGCTCTGTCTGGAGCCTGCCAGTGGCGCGGGCGACCAGCCGGGAGGACGCAAGGATATCGTCCTCTCCTGCGGTATTCACGGCAACGAGACAGCCCCCATCGAGATTTGCAACCAGCTGCTGAGCCGTCTGCTTTCAGGCGAGCTGAGCGCCCGTCATCGGGTGCTGTTCCTGTTTGGCAATCCGGCGGCGATGAATCTGGGGCTGCGGGAGGTGGAGGAGAACATGAACCGGCTCTTCTCCGGCACCCACAGCAAGGGGGAGGGACTCTGCAATCGGGAGCGGATCCGTGCCATGCGTCTCGAGCAGTATGTGAGCCGCTTCTTTGCCGATCCTGCTCGTCCCCGCTACCACTACGATCTGCACACCGCCATTCGCAGTTCGCGCCACGAGAAGTTCGCCGTCTACCCCTTTCCCCACGAGCGGCCCCACTGCCGCGAGCAGGTGCAGTTCCTCGGTGCCTGCGGGGTGCGTACCATTCTGCTCTCCGCCAGCCCGACCACGACCTTCAGCTACTACAGCTCCCGCCAGCATGGTGCCCACGCCTTTACGGTGGAGTTGGGCAAGGTGCGCCCGTTTGGCGAGAACGACATGACCCGCTTTATCGAAACCCGTCAGGCGCTGCAAGAGCTGGTCACTCAGGATGAGGTGGCGCTGGAGCCGTGGCGGGCGGACGATTTCACCCTGTTTGCCATCGATCGGGTGATCACCAAAAAATCGGAGCAATTTCGCTTTCTGTTTGCCAGCGATGTGGACAACTTCACCGAGTTCCCGCAAGGGTTCGTGCTGGCCGAGGATGGCGAGCTTCGCTACACGGTCGAGAAGCCGCGTGAGGCGGTGGTCTTCCCCAATGCCAACGTGGCGATCGGTCAGCGCACAGTGCTTATGGTGGTGCCGACAAGGCTCTGGGAATAGCGGTGATAGTTTTGCCTGCAGAGCGGTGATGCATCCGCAGGTGGCGCCAAGCCATTGTTTTAGTCGGTGGCTCAGACACAGCAGCGGTTAGCCGCAGTAATAAAAAACGGGGCCAGTCAGATGACTGGCCCCGTTTTTATCGGGTTCAAGCGGTGAGGCTTAGCTGTTGTTCTTCACAAACAGGGTCAGCTCCTGGCCGGGCTTGAGGTAATCCCCTTTATCCAGCTGGTTCCAGCGCATCACATCGTTGATAGCCACCTGGAAGCGAGCTGCGATGGAGGAGATGGAGTCGCCACGGCGAACCTGATACACCATCGATTTGTCGCTCTTCTTCCCTTGCTTGGGATAGACCACCAGCTTCATGCCTGGCTTGAGCGCCGACTTGGCATTCAGACCGTTCCACTTGGCGAGCTCTTCGTGGGAGACGCCGTGTGCCTGGCTGATGCTCCACAGGTTGTCACCCGAGCGCACCTTGTAGCTGACTTTGGCCTTCTGGCTGCTGCCACGGCTTGCCAGCTGTTGCGGTTTGCTGGCGGAGCTGGCCTTGCTGCTGACCTGACCGTGGGTCGGGATCACCAGTTGCTGACCGCGACGCAGGTTGTTGCTGCGCAGATTGTTGGCCAGCTTCAGCTCGTTCACGCTGACGCCATGATTCTGGGCTATGCGCGACAGGGTATCGCCACTGGTGACCTGATAGGAGCGGGTACGAATACGTTCGCTCTTGGGCAGATCGGCCAGTGCCAGCTCCAGGGTATCGGCATATTCTACCGGTACCAGCAGGCGGTAAGGGCCACGGGGCGACATCACGCCACGGCTCAGGGCCGGATTGACCTCCTTGAGCTGTGAGGTGCGCAGACCTGCCAGTTGGGCGGCCACGTTCAGATCGATCTGACTGCCGGTCTCCACCACTCGCAGCTTCGGCTCGTTGGCGAGCACCGGCAACTGGATATTGTACTTGTCCGCATTGCTGATCATGTCAGCCATGGCGAGGATCTTGGGCACATACATCCGGGTTTCGCGGGGCAGATCGAGCGACCAGTAGTCGGTCGGCTTGCCTGCGCGCTGGTTACGCTGGATGGCGTTGCGCACCCTACCTTCCCCGGCATTGTAGGCGGCCAGCGTCTGCAGCCAATCACCGTCAAAGAAGCGGTTCAGGTACTCCAGATAGTCGAGCGCCGCATTGGTGGAGGCCAGCACATCGCGCCGTCCGTCATACCAGTTGTCGTGGCGCAGACCGAAGTTTCTGCCTGTCGCTGGCACAAACTGCCACAGACCGACGGCATTGCTGCGGGATCGGGCATGGGGATCAAACATGCTCTCGATCATCGGGACAGTAATAAGCTCCATTGGCAGCTCACGCCGTTCAATCTCCTCTACCATCAGATAGAGGTAGGGTTCAGCCCGGCTGGCAATGGTCGCCAGATGCTTATCATTGCGCAACAGCCACTCACGTTGCTGGCGGATGCGCGGATTGTCCGGAGTTTCCAGTTGCATATCATCGCTGATACGCACCCACAGATTGTCCGTATCTTCCATTTCGTCCAGCTGTTCATCGCCAAACAGGAAATGGGAAGAGTGTTTTTTATGCGCTTTTTTCTTGACCTGGGGGGACTTGATCGGCTCGATTGCCGTTAGCGCCCGGTCATCCTGATGGCTCAGGTTTTGGCAGCCGCTGAGCAACAGCGCTGCCAATAAGGCCGTTCGTACCTTCATCTCGTTCCGGTCATTTTTAGGAAAAACAGCTCGCATCATAAGGGGCAATGGCCCCCTGATCAAGGTTTGTTCAAAAAACGTCCTTCCACTGACGCAGGATGGTGAAGGTATCTACCGGATTTTCCACGCATTTTAGCCCATGCTTTTCAGCAGAAAATTTCACTGAATCCTGTTCGCAGCGCAGAAAAATGTTGAAAGTGCGTTCGTCACCCAGCCGGGTTGGCAGGCTTGGCAGCCCCTGTTGCCGCAGTTTGCTGATCAGCCCGATCTGGCGGCGGATCGCCGGGTTGTCCGGCTCGACCGCATAGGCAAAACGCAGGTTGGAGAGGGTGTACTCGTGGGCACAATAAATGAGTGTCTCATCGGGCAGGGCGGCGAGTCGTTGCAGCGAGTGGTACATCTGCTCCGGCGTCCCTTCAAACAGGCGGCCACAACCGGCCGAGAAGAGGGTATCGCCACAAAAGAGCATGCCGTTGCCGTGGTAGGCGATGTGGCCGCGAGTGTGCCCGGGCACATGGATCACCTCGAGGGCGAGGCCGTGCCAGTTGATCTGATCGCCATCTTCCAGCCACTGACCGTGGTGATCCGGCATCGGGTCAAGTTTGGGGCCATAGAGCCGGGCGTGGGGGAAGTGGGCAAGCAGGTCGGTGACACCCCCGACATGGTCGTGATGGTGATGGGTCAGCAGGATGGCATCGAGCACCAGCCCCAATGCCTCGAGCCGCTCCAGCACAGGTGCGGCATCGCCCGGATCGACCACCAGACAGTGATTTTCGTGGCGGATCAACCAGATGTAGTTGTCATTAAAGGCTGGAACTGTGATCACTGGATACATGAGTCTGCTTCTCTTTAAGGAGGGTATCTTATATAACAGGATGGCGTTCGAAACCCCGAGTTGAGCCCTATTATGCAGGTGGCACGTACCGAACAACAAATCGAGATCCCGACCAGCTGGTCTGCATTGCCTATGGGGGACTGGGTGGCGGCCGAGATCCAGGATCGGCTCGACAACTGGTGCCCCAATCTGTTTGGGTATCATCTGCTGAAAATTGGCGCCCTGAGCGCTGAACTCTCCTGCAAACGCTCCTCCATTCGTCACCAGATCGGGGTCGCCCCCGGTGGGCGGTTGCTCGACATGTATGGCGATCCCCTCGATCTGCCGGTGCGGACCGGCAGCGTCGATGCCTGCCTGCTGGCTCACTGCCTTGATTTCTCCGCCGATCCTCATCAGGTGTTGCGCGAAGCCGAAAGGGTGCTGACCGACGATGGCTGGCTGATCATCAGTGGTTATAACCCCATGAGTCTGGTCGGGATCGGTCACTGTGTGCCGTTCTTGCGGCGCAGAATGCCCTGGTCGGCACGGATGTTCACCCCGGGGCGGGTGACTGACTGGTTGCATCTGCTGGGATGCGAGGTGATGTTCGACGAGCGTTTCGGTTACTCGTTTATGGGGAAACAGAGCTGGCACAGTTGGTGGCGGGAGAGTATCGGGCGGGATTATTGCAGGGCATTTGCATCGGTATACGTGATTGCGGCCCGTAAACGGCGCTTTCCACTGATCCCGGTGCGGCGGCGCTGGCAACTGCCAAAGTCCCTCGCCACACCGGGAATGGCCCGTCAGGGCTGGTAGCCGGTATCCTCGGCCAGATCCTTGCCGCAGGCGGCCTCTCTGGCCAGCTCGTCGCACCGTTCGTTCTCCGGGTGGCCGGAGTGTCCCTTCACCCAGAGCCACTCAATCTGGTGGCGACCCACTTCTGCATCCAGCTCCTTCCAGAGATCGACGTTTTTGACCGGTTGCCGGTTGGCGGTCATCCACCCTTTCTTCTTCCAGCCGATGATCCACTGGGTGATCCCCTGGCGGACATACTGGCTGTCGGTGGTGAGGCGCACCTTGCACGGTTCGTTGAGGGTGCGCAGCCCCATGATGGCGGCCATCAGCTCCATCCGGTTATTGGTGGTCAACTTGAATCCGGCGGAAATCTCTTTGCGGTGCTTGCCGTAGACCATGACGGCCCCGTAACCACCCGGGCCCGGATTGCCGAGGCAGGAGCCGTCGGTATAGACATCAATCTGTTTTAACATGAGCAATCAATCTGTTTTAACATGAGGCTTGGGGTAAACTAGCGAGTAAGTAAAGCCGAAGTTTGACATAGATTGGATCATGAACACACCCCAACTGAATCGCCAGATCATTCTGGATACTGAAACCACAGGTATGAATACGGCGGGCGGCCCTGTCTATCTGGGGCACCGCATTATCGAAATCGGCTGTGTGGAGGTGATCAACCGCAAGCTGACCGGTAACCACTATCACGTCTATATCAAGCCTGATCGTCTGGTCGACCCGGAAGCGATCCAGGTGCACGGTATTACCGACGAGTTCCTGCGTGACAAACCGTCGTTCAGCCAGATTGCCGATGAATTCCTCGAGTTCATCCGCGGCGCCGAACTGATCGCTCACAACGCACCGTTTGACGTGAGCTTCATGGACTACGAGTTCAGCAAGCTCGGACTCAACTTCAAGACGGCGGATATCTGCACCATCACAGATACCCTGGCGATGGCGCGGGATCTCTTCCCCGGCAAGCGCAACAACCTGGATGTGCTGTGCGATCGTTACGGTATCGACAACTCCCACCGTACCCTGCACGGGGCTCTGCTCGATGCGGAGATCCTAGCGGACGTCTACCTGCTGATGACCGGTGGCCAGACCAAACTCAATCTGGCCACCGAGAGCAACGAAAACGAAAGCAATCAGGACACCAGTATTCGCCGGTTAGAGAGCAACCGACCCGCCCTCAAGGTGGTGCGTGCCAGCGCCGAGGTTCAGGCCCTGCACGAAGCGAGACTGGATCTGGTACAGAAGAAGGGAGGAAGTTGTCTGTGGCGGCAATGAGCAAGTGGTGTGCCGGTCTGCTGTTGTTGCTCTCGCTGGGGGCGACGGCGACCGAGGTATTTGCCCCTTCCGATATTCCGCTGCTGGATAACCGCTTTCGCATCGATTACGGCGTGAAGGAGATCACCTTCATTATCAAGCGCAAGCCGGGCACCCCCTCGGTGATCCTGGTTCGCCCCGATGGCAGCAAGCTTTACGTGGGCAAGGTCAAACCTGCCGATGTGGGTTGGCTGGCGCTGCCGGAGCATGATCTCATTACCCTGCGCAATCCCATGCCGGGCCCCTGGCAGGCGATTGGCGAGGTGGATCCCGATAACCGGGTGCGCATTCTCTCCGATATCCGGCTCGATATCGCCGCCCTGCCGATGCAGCTCTATCAGGGGGAGGTGGTCAAGCTCAAGGCGTGGTTGCTGATCAATGGTCAGCCACCGAAAGATAAATACTATCTCTCTGATCTTGGCATGACCGTCAAGCTGCAATCGTTCAGCGATGCCGATAAGAAAGAGGTCGTGCTGGATCAAGTACTTGGCCACTATCGCGATGATGGCAAGGGGCTCGACGAAGTGCCGGGTGATGGCATCATGACGGCGGAAGTGACGCTGCAGGATATTCCCGGTGGCAAGTACCGCGCCATGTTCAGCACGGGCAATCAGGTGTTTGTCCGTGCCCGTTATCAGGATGTACTGCTTTACCCCTATCCGTTCAGCTATAACTTGTCGCCGCCTTCGGATGAGCTGGGTGCCAAGCTCTCACTGCTAATAGACCGTGATGAGCTGGATCCTGCTTCCGTGGTTGTCAAGGGGAGTGTGACCAGCAATGTGGGCGGCCTCTACGAGTTCAGCGAGACCGCCAGCGACCCCAAGCTTGATATCGATCTCTCCAACATCAAGGAGGTCGGTCAGCATGAGGTGAAAGCAACCCTCTATGGCACCACTCGCCTCGGCCGTGAGCTGAAAATCGAGTTGCCGGTGAAAACCTTCAATGTCTTCCCGCCACCGCCGCCTCCTGTAGAGGTGGTGTCGGCCGCCACACCGGCCTCCAGTGCCGAGGCGACCCATGAAGCTCCGGCAGAGGAGGAAATGGGCTGGCTGGTCTGGGCATTGGCGGGTGGTGGTGTGCTGCTGGCGGTATTGGGTGGGGTCGGGTTTGTGGTGATACAAAAACGGCGTGCCCTGAAGCGTGCTCTGGCCGCTGCGCAGGCCGAGAATCAGCAAGCCGGACAACCTGCCGCCAAGCTGGATCTCAATCTGCCAGAGCAGTAACCCTCGAACTGAAGTGGCGTGATGCCAGAGATAAAAAACCGCCCTGATAAGCAGGGCGGTTTTTTTTAGTTCATAAACAGAACAAGCTGGCTATCAGTGTTCGCCGATATAGACATCCTTGTTCTGCTCGCGGATCTCGAGGAACTTGTCCAGATTGGCCATCATCAGCTCGACCAGCTGGGGGTCGAAATGCTGCCCCTTCTCCTCTTCAATCAGGGCCAGCACCTTGTCCAGCGGCCACGCCTTCTTGTAGCAGCGATCCGAACCCAGGGCATCGAACACGTCAGCCAGCGCCACAATCCGCCCCTCCAGCGGAATATCGGCCCCCTTCAAACCGCGGGGATAGCCACTGCCATTCCATTTCTCATGGTGATTGCCAGCGATGGTGGCACCAATCTGAAACAGCGCCAGATCGCTGCCGGAGAGCATATCCTGCCCGAGCTGGGCGTGGGTTTTCATGATCTCCCACTCCTCCGGCGTCAGCTTGCCCGGCTTGTGCAAGATGGCATCGGGAATTCCCACCTTGCCAATGTCATGGAGCGGCGAGGCACGTTTCACCAGCTCGCTCTGCTCTTCGCTCATGCCCATCAGGTGGCAGAATTGTTCGGTATAGAGCGCGACCCGTTTGACGTGCAGTCCTGACTCTTTGGAACGGGTTTCGACCAGTTCGCCGATGCGATAGATGATCTCCCGCTGGTTGTCGGCGATCACCTCATTGAGTCGGATATTCTCCAGCGCCACTATGATGTTTTCGGTAAACAGGGTCAGCAGACTGGTATCGATCTGGCTGAGCTGGCGGGTGGTCTCGATGTGGAACAGCAGGTGGTGGCGCGGATTCTGGCAGTAGAGCACCATCTGGGTGGCGTTATAGACGTTGCTGCGCTTGCTCATAGCCTGGCGCAGGATCTCCGGCGCTTCTGTGAGGAGCATGGCGGGATGGCCGGGGAGCAGGGGCTCCAATACTTGATCCTTCACCTCATAGGCGTATTGCTTGACGTCGTATATCTGGGTTTCCCCCAGATGGAGCAAGGCGCTGAGCTGCTCCTGGGCGCCTTCGACAAACTGGCGCAAGGCACGTTTCTCAAAGATCCCCTTGGAGGCTTCGATGACTTTTTCCAGCCCTTGACGGTTACTCTCCAGGGTGCGGATATCCCGATAGGATCGCAGGCTGGCCCGCAGCAGGGTGCGCAGCTTCTGGGAGGTGAGCTCGGTTTTATCCTTGTAGTCGTTGATGTCGTAGTTGGTGACCACGTCATCTTCCGGCGCCTGGCCGGGTTGGCCGGTACGCAACACGATGCGTACCATCTTATTTTGCAGATCTTCACGGACGTATTTGACGACATCGAGGCCAGCGTGGTCGACCTCCATCACCACGTCCAGCAGCAACAGAGCAACGTCCGGGGTGGTGGCCAGCAACTCTTTGGCCTGCGCCGCGGAATAGGCATGCAGAAAATCGATGGGGCGATTGTCAAACTCGAATTTGTTCAAGGTGATTTTGGTGATGCGATGCACTTCAGGCTCATCGTCAACAATCATCACCTTCCAGCCCGCTTGCTGTGCGTCGGGGAGGGAGAGATCGTCATCATCAATAATCAGGATCTGGTCATCCATCATACAATCCTGTTTGGCATCCTGTGCTTACATTAACTGCTTCACTAAGGATAGGAAACTTATTGGGAAATAAAATTTGATCTCGAAAAACTATGGTCGAAATAAGCAAATGGAACCCTTCGTAACTATGGCGTTGTCCGGCTGCTTTCTTTGCCCAATCATGGAGCTAGCGTGCATAAAGCCTATGTCTGGATTGGGGTGTGGACGCCAGTGGTTGGGGATGTTTGAATCCAGCTTGTAGCTATTAGACGAGAAATAATCTTATTTGATAGTAATTCCTATTTGCGTGTAGCATGGGCGACACACTCAACGAGGAGCCCCATCGTGTCCCCATCTCTGCCTCCCAATCGCCCCCGTCTGCTGACTGTCAAAGCCATTGCCCAGATCACCCCCCATTTGCGTCGCATCACCTTTGGTGGCAGCGAACTGGCTGACTATCCCTTTACCTGCGGTGGAGCCCATATCAAGGTGATGCTGGCCCAGCCCCATCAGGTAGAGCCGGTGCTGCCTGCCATGACCCCGAGCGGCCCGCGCTGGAGTGACCCGGCTGACAAGCCGGTGATCCGCACCTACACCATCCGAGCGTTTCGCCGTGATGAGCAGGAAATTGATATCGACTTCGTGCTGCACGGTGACGGCGGGCCCGCCAGCGCCTTTGCTACCCATGCCAAGCCGGGAGAGAAGGTGATCCTCTCCGGGCCGGGTGGTCCCAACCCCATGCTGCAACCGGCCGATCACTACTGCTTGGTGGGGGATCTCACCGCCTTGCCCGCCATCATGGCGATGTGTGAGGTGATGCCTGCCGATGCCAGAGGGGAAATTGCGATTCTGGTGCCGGATCAGGCCGATGCTCAGCCGTTGACGCTGCCGGTCGGGGTTCGCTGTCACTGGTTTGTCGGCGAGCCCGAGTCCAGTGGCCTGCTGGAACATGTGATTGCTCTGCCGCTGGTGCGCGATGGTGGCTTCTTCTGGCTGGGTGGGGAAGAGGCGCTGGTGCTGCCGCTGCGCCGCCATTTTCGGTCTGTGCTCGAGGTGGATCGCCAGTCGCTCTACGCCGTGCCGTACTGGCGCCGGGGCAAGAGTGAAGAGGCCTATCACCAGACCCGTCACGATGTGATGGATAATTAAGCGGATGCGAAAGAATACCTGATTCACTCTTGCAAATAAAAATGATTTGCATTTAGTATTGCGCCGTCCCGATGTCAGTCGGTACGGCGCTTTTGTTAATGATGGCTGCGAGTGGCATAGCACAACGCAGGGCCTGCCGTAATGCACTGATGTTCGGGGTGATGGGGCATGAACGAGACTGTTCATGCCAATGAACTCCATCACTTTGCACCGGGTCTGGCGAGGTCAGACAGGGATGTCGGTGGTGTTGGCCCTGGTTGTTTTATGTGGAGTGTTGATGATGCGTACATCATCCCGACGATTTGCAGTGCATCCGCTGGTGTTGTCCCTTTTTACCCTGCCAGTTCTGGCCCAAGGGACTGCGCCTGTCGCCGCTCATGAAACTATGGTGGTGACGGCGAGTAAAACCCGGCACAGCGAGCTGACCGCCCCGGCCAGCGTCTCTGTGGTAACCCGGGCCGAGCTCGACAAGCTCAATGTCAATGATCTGACCGGCGCTCTGAAACAGTTGCCGGGGGTCAATATCAGCCCTGCTACCAGCTACGGCCGCAGCGAGATCAAGTTGCGCGGGCTGGAGGGGGATTACACCCTGTTGCTGGTCAATGGCCGGCGTATCAGCTCCCGCGATGCTCTTACCTCCGGTTATGGCAATGATTTCGATCTCTCCGCCATCCCGATGGCGGCCATTGAGCGTATCGAAGTGATCCGTGGCCCTATCTCCTCCCTCTACGGTGCCGATGCGCTGGGTGGGGTGGTCAATGTCATCTTGCGCCAACCCGGGGAGAAGACCGAAGCGGCGGCCACCTATACCTTCAGCGATCCCACCGATGGTCACGGCGGGACTATCAACAAGGCGAGCGCCTATGTGGGCGGGGCGCTGATCGACAACAAGCTGCTGGCCAACCTAGTGGTAGAAGGGAATCACCGGGATGCCTGGCAGAGCGAGCAGAGCATCAACCCCAAGGCCGATGCCATCGAGCAGCGTGAAAAGCTGGGGATCCTCTCCAACGTCAAATGGCTGATCGACGATCGTCAGGATCTGGATGTGGGGATGAACTATGCCAAAGATGATCGGGAGGCCCACTGGAATAACTACGGCCAGACGCCGCGCAATATCCAGCAGATGGAGCGACTGGGGCTCAATGCCACCCACGTCGGCCGTTGGGATCAGTTCGACAGCCGGGTCGGCTATGCCTTCGAGCAGGTTGACCTGTTTGATGACTCCGAACTGATGACGGCGCTGAGCAAGACCAGCGGCGATGTGAGCCAGACCAACCACACCTTCGATGGTCAGCTGAGCGGCAATCTGGGCAGCCACCTGCTGACCAGCGGTGCCGAGTACCGCATCACCGAACTCAAGCACAACGTCAACCTCAAGGGGGGCGATGTCAGCGTCAACCAGAGCGCGCTCTATCTGCAGGATGAGTTTGGCTTTGGCGATCTGGCGTTGACCCTGAGTGGCCGGGTCGATCACCACGAGACCTATGGCACCGAGTTCAGCCCCCGCGGTTATGCCCTCTACAGCCTGACTGACAACTGGGTGGTCAAGGGCGGCATTGGCAAGGCGTTCAAGGCGCCGACCATTGCACAGTCCAATCCTGATTATGCGGTAGCCGCCTGTCGCGGTCGCTGCGCCGTAGTGGGCAACCCGGATCTGAAACCGGAAACCGCCGTCAGCTACGAGCTGGGCACCGCCTATGATGGTTCGTTCTGGGGCGCCGGGGTTACCGCCTTCCACAACGATATCAAGGACAAGATCCAGAGCGAGGCATGGACCTCCACCTGGCGTCCGGCGGTGATGACCTATCAGAACGTCAGCAAGGCCCGCATCAAGGGGGTGGAGCTGAGTGGTTGGTTTGATATTACCGATGCTCTGACCCTCTCCAGCAACGTCACCCTGATCGACGCGGAGGACAAGACCAGCGGCAAGGATCTCTATCGGACGCCGGAGCATACCGCCAACGCCAAGCTGGAGTGGCAGGTCATCGAGAGCCTGAGTACCCAGCTCGGCTGGAACTACACCGGCAGCCAGATCCTGCCGGTTCCGCGCATGAGCGGCACCACCTATGAGACCACCGCCGGATTCCACACCCTGGATATCGGGGCAGTCTGGAACGCCACCCGGGCAATGGATCTGAAGTTCGGGCTCAACAACCTGACCAATACCAAGCGTGACTGGGTTGCCACCGAGGCCGATCAGATCCTCGACGGGCGCACTGTCTATGCCGGTGTGGCCTACAAGCTGTAATGGCTGAGCGGAGCCCGCACTGGCGGGCTTCCGTTGTTGTCAGGGGATCACCTCGGGTGACGGCTTTTATTAAAACCACATGTATTTCAACAATATGTGCATTGCCACCATAAGGAGTTAAAGGGTGTTTAGAGACCAGACCTCGCTGTTCTGGCTGGGATTGTTCCTCCTGTTCATACTGCTTTCTCTTTCGCTCGCCACCGGTGCGGGTGTTTATGGTGCCCGCGAGGTGTTCGGCTACCTGATGGGTGACGCGCCTTGGGCGAGTGACGAGAAGCTCGCCATGGTGCTCAATACCTTGCGACTGCCGCGCACCCTCTGTGCCATGGTGGTCGGCGCCTCTTTATCTCTGGCGGCCTCCTTGTTACAGAGCGCGACCCGCAACCCGCTGGCGGAGCCCGGTCTGCTCGGGGTCAACGCCGGGGCCGTCTTTGCGCTGGTGGTGGGGCTCACCTGGTTCGGGGTGGAGTCCGCCTACGGCTATCTGCTCTGGGCCGGCCTCGGCGCGCTGCTCGGCAACGTGATTGTGCTGGGGCTAGGCATGATGATTGGCCGCTCCAATCCGCTGAAGCTTATTCTGGTCGGGGTGGCGCTCTCCGCCACCTTCGGCGGTCTCTCCAGCTTTCTGCTGCTCTCCAACAAGATGGTGCTGGAGCAGTACCGCTTCTGGAACCTCGGCTCCCTGTCGGCGGCCAATCTCGATGCCATCATTGCCGTACTGCCCTTCGTGCTGGCGGCGTTTGTCATCACTTTGCTGCTCTGTCGCCAGCTGACCCTGATGCAGATGGGGGATAGTCAGGCCCAGGCGCTGGGGATCCGCCCCAACCGGGTGCGAATTGGCGTGCTGTTGGCCGCCACCCTGTTTACCGCCAGTGCCATCGCCATCGCCGGCCCCATCGGCTTTGTCGGCTTTCTGGCTGCCTACTGTGGCCGACTGGTGGAACCGGTAAAGCTGTCGGTGCAGGTCTGTTTCTCCGCTCTGTTCGGCATGCTGTTTCTGCTGTTGGCCGACATTCTGGCGCGCTGGCTGATCCAGCCGTTCGAGCTGCCCAACGGGGTTATTCTGGCCCTGATTGGCGCGCCTGTACTGATCGCCATCGTTCACCGCGGGGGCTTTCGTACCCTGCTGACTGTCAAGTGAGGGGCTGATGCGTACACCTACCGATATGCTCTGCCTGCGGGTCGGCAACCGCTCTTTGCTGATCCATCTGCCAAGCTGGCGCTGGCTGGCTCTGCTGGCCATGGCGTTGCTGGCGCTGGCTCTGCTGGCCCTGAGCGTTGGCGGCGGCAAGCTTGGCTTGGCCGGGGTGGTCAACACCTTGCTGGGGGAGGGGACACGGCTTGAACAGCTCACCCTGTTCAAGATCCGGCTGCCGCGCATCCTTGGGGTGGTGGTGGCGGGGGCCGCCATGGGGCTCTCCGGCTGTCTGGTGCAGACTCTGGTGCGCAATCGGCTGGCCACACCCGATATGGTGGGGGTCAACAACGGCGCCTCTCTGGCCATCATTGTATTCTCCCTCTACCTGACTGTGGGCAGCTGGCCCTGGTGGGCGGCACCTATCGGCGCCATCTTCGCGGCGCTGGTGCTCTATGCCCTCTGCCGCAAACCGGGTGAGCAGGGCTATCTGTTCGTGGTGATCGGTATCGGCCTCTCCGAGCTGTTCGAGGCGCTCGGCCAGTTTGTGATGTCCACTCAGGCCTTGCTGCATTTGAGCTCCCTCTATCTGTGGAACATGGGCAGCTTTATTGCCGTGGGTTACAGCACCATCACCCCGATTGCCATCCTGTTGCTGCTGCTCTGCCCCTGGATCGTCTACCTCTCCCGCTCGCTGGCGGTGCTGCGCTTTGGCCCCGAGATGGCCAGAGGGCTTGGCGTCAACGGCGATCGGGTACAACTGGGCATTCTGGCCCAGGCCATTCTGGTGGCGGCGCTCGGCACCGCCATCGGCGGCCCCGTGGTCTTTATCGCCATGGCGGCCCCCATTCTTCCCTCCTGGCT
>NZ_JRJY01000110.1:108603-196605 GCF_000801015.1 Aeromonas sp. ZOR0001
TTGCCGCTCTGGCTGGCGGCGCTTAGCGGCGCCCTGCTGCTGCTTGCCAGCGATACCCTGGTCCGGGTGCTGGCCAGCCCCCACGAGGTGGCGACCGGCATCATGACCCGCATTCTCGGCGGCCTGTTGCTGCTGTTTCTTCTCGTTAACGATCGCCAGAGGGCTGACTGATGACGCTCACCGTAAATCGCCTCCATTTCGCCTATCAGCAGACCCCCATTTTGCGGGACATCTCCTTCAGCGTGCCGAGGGGCAAGCTGGTGGGGATCGTCGGCCCCAACGGCTGCGGCAAATCGACCCTGCTCAAGCTGCTATCCGGCCAGATGAAAGCCCAACGCGGCGAGATCCTGCTCAAAGGCAAGCCGCTTGCCAGCTACCCCATGAAGGGGTTGGCGCGGGAGCTCGCCTACCTGCCCCAGCGGCCAACCCTGCCTGCCGGCATTCTGGTGGAGCAGCTGGTGCAGTATGGCCGCCACCCCCATCAGGGCTGGTTCAATCAGTGGGGCGAGGAGGATGCCCGCATGGTGCGTATTGCCTGCGAGCGGATGCAGCTTGAAAACATCTGGCAGCAGAGCGCAGCGTCCCTCTCCGGCGGGCAGGCACAGCGGGCCTGGCTTGCGATGATCCTGGCGCAGGACAGCGACATGGTGTTGCTCGACGAGCCCACCAGCGCCCTCGATATCGGCCACCAGACCGAGGTGATGGAGGCAATCCACCGCATCACCGCCGAGGGCAAAACCGTGCTGCTGGTGATCCACGATCTGGCGATGGCGGCCCGCTACTGTGACGAGCTGATCGCCATCGGCGAGGGGACCATTGCCGCCATGGGCCCGGCCCGGGAGGTGGTGACCAAGGATCTAATCGACCGGCTCTACCAGACCAGTGTTGACATTCTGCATGCCCCCGGTGACGGGGCGCCCATTATCGTGCCCCGTCGCCACGAACATGGCCGCACCCTGCGTTCGGCGAGTTGAGTCATATGGGCCTGCTCTGTGGGCCCACCGAGTGTATTCACGCGGCCGATTATCCGGGCCGTGCAACGAGAAGGAGTGAGATGATGAAGCGTTTTGCCGCCCTGGCAGCAGCCATCCTGATGCTGGCCGCGCCGCTGGTTCAGGCGCAGGAGATGCGTGAAGTGACCGATGCGTTTGGCCAGAAGGTGCAGGTGCCAGTCCAGCCAACGCGGGTGGTGGTGCTGAGCGAGCTCGAACTCGACAGCACCCTGACCCTGGGGCTGACCCCCATCGGCGCCGTCAATGGCCGTGGTCAACCCACTTTGCCCCGCTATTTGCTGAACAAGGCGGGCATGGGGATCCAGGTGATCGGCGATCTCGACAGCCCCAATCTGGAGTCGCTGATTGCGCTGGAGCCCGACCTTATCCTGACAGGCCAGACCCGTCCAGAGCTGCTGACCTTACTGGGGGAGATCGCGCCGACCGTGGTGACCAGCAAGTGGGGTGAGCCGTGGCAGGATAGCTTCCGCCGCACCGCCCACACCCTCAACCGCGACCAGCAAGGGGATACTTTCTTGCTGCAGTATGCCGAGCGGTTGACTCAGGCCCGCAGCAAGCTGGCCAAACATCAGGGGGAGAGCATCAGCATAGTGCGCTGGAACCCCAAGGGGCCGAGCTTTATGTATCAGGGCACCTTTGCCAGCAGCGTAGTGGAGTCGATGGGCCTGGTGCGTCCGGACAAACAACAGGGGACTGGCGCGCCCCACTCACCGGCGCTCAGTCTGGAGTCCCTCAACCTGCTGGATGCTGACTGGCTGGTGGTCGGCACTCTGAGCGCCAGCGGTGATGCGGTGGATGCCATGCGTCAGGCGGAGCAGACCCCGGCGTTCCAGCAACTGCCGGTGATCAAGGCAAAGCGCTTTGGTGCCGTTGACGGGTCGCTCTGGACCTCCAGCGGCGGCCCGCAGGCGGCCCTCAAGGTGATCGAGGATGTGGAGCAGTTGCTGGCAACCCGCAGCTGAGTGCTATCGCGCGCCAGAGGTTGACCCAACGAACAGGTTGAGCAAAAGAAGAGGGAGGCTGATGCCTCCCTCTTGCGTTGTCACTGTCTATCGTGACCTCTTCGGCGAGCCAGAGCCGTTTATTGCGGTTGGATGGCTGTCACTGTGAGCTTGCCGCTCTGGCTTTCGGCATGAAAGTGGATGGCATCCCCCACCTTGAGCCCTTTGAGCTGGGCCGGATCTGCCACTCGAAAGACCATGGTCATGGCGGGCATCTTGAGATTCTCGATCGCCTCGTGCTTGATGCCGACCTTGCCGCTCCCCTCATCGAGGCGGGTAATGACCCCCTTGGTCATCACCATTGCGCCCTGTTCGCTCATCTCACCCGTCTGACTCATATCGTGCCCTTCATGGTGCATCATCTCTTCGGCTTGCAGGCTGGTGTGGGTAGCAAGGCCAAGCAGCAGGGTCAGGGTCAGGGTCTTGTAGTTCATGATGGTTTCCTCATCGTTCAGTCAATATGGATCGTGAAATCGGGTTATTCGGATTGCGGGTTCGCGCCCTTGCCAAGGCTGCGGCTGCGCCACAGGTAATAGGCCGCTGGCAGCACCAAGAGGGTCAGCACCAGCGCGCTCACCATGCCGCCGATCATGGGGGCGGCGATGCGCTGCATAACTTCGGATCCGGTACCGTGGCTCCACATGATGGGCAAGAGGCCGGCGATAATGGTCACCACCGTCATCATCTTGGGACGCAGGCGCAGGGCGGCGCCGTGGATCACCGCCCGATGCAGACCCGCCTTGTCCGGCTTGCCACTGGCCACCAGGTTATCCCAGGCATGGTTGAGGTAGACCAGCATCAGGACGCCGGTCTCCACCGCTACCCCGGCCAGGGCGATAAAGCCAACACCTACGGCAACTGACAGGTTGAAGTCGAGCAACCAGAGGGTCCAGATCCCGCCCACCACCGCCAGTGGCAAGGTGGTGAGAATGAGCAGCACCTCCTGAACGCGTCGAAACGCCAGATAGAGCAGCAGCACGATAATGGCGACCGTGAGAGGCACCACGTAGGCGAGGCGCGCCTTGGCCCGCTCCATGTATTCGTATTGGCCGGACCAAGTGAGGGCGTAGCCCGCCGGCAGCACCAGCTGCTTGCCCACCTCGGCCTTGGCCTCATCGACGAACGAGCCGATATCGCGGCCGCGAATATCAACGTAGACCCAGCCGTTGAGGCGCGCGTTTTCACTGCGCAGCATGGGCGCTTCGTCGCTGATATAGACCTGTGCCACATCCGCCAACGCGATGCGCGCGCCACTTGGAGTGACCACCGGCAGCAGCTCCAGGCTTGCCACCGAGTCGCGATAGCTCTGGGGGTAGCGCAGGTTGATGGGGTAGCGCTCGCGCCCCTCGATGGTCTGGCCCACCTCCATGCCGCCCACCGCGGTGGCGAGCACCGCCTGTACGTCGGCAATGTTGAGGCCGTAACGGGCCGCTTTGAGCCGGTCGATATCCACCTTGACGTAACGGCCGCCCGCCACCCGCTCGGCGTAGACCGATGAGGCGCCCTCCACCTTGCCGACGATCTGCTCAAGCTGCTGGCCGAGCTGCTGGATCACCTTGAGATCGGGCCCCGCTATCTTGATGCCCACCGGGGTCTTGATGCCGGTGGCCAGCATGTCGATGCGGGTCTTGATGGGGGGCACCCAGGCGTTGGTGAGACCGGGGAAGCGGATAAGGGAATCCAGCTCTTCTTTCAGCTTCTCCGGGGTCATGCCTGGACGCCACTGATCGCGTGGCTTGAGCTGGATGCTGGTCTCCATCATCACCAGATCGGCGGGGTCGGTGGCCGATTCGGCGCGCCCCGCCTTGCCGAACACGTTCTGCACCTCGGGCACGGTACGAATGAGCTTGTCGGTCTGCTGCAAAATCTCCCGCGCCTTGCCCACCGAGATATTGGCCGCGGTGGTGGGCATATACATGATGTCCCCCTCATCGAGCGGCGGTATGAACTCGGAGCCCAGATACTTGAGCGGCCAGAATCCCGCCACCGTCACCACGGCGGCGATGGCCAAGGTGGTTTTCGGGCGCGCCAGCACGGCCTTGAGCAAAGGCACATAGCCCTGACTCAGCCAGCGGTTGAGCGGATTGGCCTGCTCCGCCAGCACCTTGCCACGGATGAAGTAGCCCATGATCACTGGCACCAGCGTGATGGCGAGCCCGGCCGCCGCAGCCATGGCGTAGGTCTTGGTGTAGGCGAGCGGGTGGAACATCCGCCCCTCCTGTGCCTCCAGCGCGAACACCGGCAGGAAGCTGATGGTGATGATCAGCAGGGAGAAGAAGATGGCGGGCCCCACTTCTATGCTCGCCTCGGTGATGATGCGCCAGCGGTTCTTGTCGGTGAGCGCCTCCCGCTCCATGTGTTTGTGGACGTTCTCGATCATCACTATGGCGCCATCCACCATGGCGCCGATGGCGATGGCGATGCCCCCCAGCGACATGATGTTGGCGTTGATCCCCTGCAGGTGCATCACGATAAAGGCGGTCAGGATGGCGATGGGCAAGGAGATGACCACCACCAGGGATGAGCGCAGGTGGAACAGGAAGGCGAGGCAGACCAGCACCACCACCGCGAACTCCTCCACCAGCTTGCCGGAGAGGTTGTCGATGGCGCGCTGGATAAGATCGGATCGGTCGTAGACGGTGACCACCTCCACCCCCTCCGGCAGGCTGCTTTTCAGCTGGGCGAGCCGCGCCTTGACTCCGTCTATGGTGTGCTGGGCATTCTCGCCGTAGCGCATGACGATGATGCCGCCCACCACTTCCCCTTCACCGTTGAGCTCGGCCAGGCCGCGCCGGCTCTGGGGGCCGGTGACTACATCCGCCACGTCACCCAGCAGCAGCGGGGCGCCGCGCACATTGGTACCGAGCGGGATCTGCTTCAGATCCTCGACGCTTTTCAGATAGCCGTTGGAGCGCACCATGTACTCCGCTTCCGCCATCTCGATGACGGAGGCGCCGGTCTCCTGATTGCCCTGCTTGATGGCGGTCTCGATAAGGGAGAGCGGGATGCCGTAGGCGCGCAGTTTGTCCGGATCGACCCGCACCTGATACTGGCGCACCATGCCGCCGACGGTGGCGACCTCGGAGACCCCGTCCACCGTCTGCAACTCGTACTTGAGGAACCAGTTCTGCAGTGAGGTGAGCTGGCTGAGGTCATGCTTGCCGGTTTTGTCCACCAGTGCGTACTGATAGACCCAGCCCACCCCGGTGGCATCTGGGCCGAGCTGGGGACGGGCGGAGGCGGGCAGATTGGGGGCCACCTGGCTCAAATACTCCAGCACCCGGGCGCGGGCCCAGTAGAGGTCGGTGTTGTCGTCAAACAACACATAGACGAAGGAGTCGCCGAAGAAGGAGTAGCCGCGCACCGTGGTCGCCCCCGGTACCGCCAGCATGGCGGTGGTGAGCGGGTAGGTCACCTGATCCTCCACCACCTGTGGAGCCTGGCCCGGATAGGAGGTCTTGATGATCACCTGCACGTCGGAGAGATCCGGCAGGGCGTCCACTGGAGTCTGTTTGACCGACCAGAGCCCCCAGGCGGTGAGCATAAGGGTCAATAGCAGCACCAGAAAGCGGTTGCCCACCGACCAGCGAATAATCGAGGGGATCATGGCTTGGCTCCCATATTGTGCTGGCTATGGCCCATGCCTTCCATCTCATCTTTTGCCTGCTCAAGAGCATGGCCGCTGGTCGGGGCCTTCTCCTGATGGATGGTGGTGATGCGGTACTCATCCCCCTCCTGCATCACTTGCAGGTGCAGGGTCTGCCCTTCGGCCAGCTTGCTGATATCGACCCCGTCGGCGACGGTGAACTCCATCTCCATGGCGGGCCAGTGCCACTCGGGGATGGGCTGGTGGGAGACCATCAGGGTGCGGTTGGCCAGATCGATGCTTTCAACCTCGCCCTGGGTCCACACCTGGGCGGGGCGCACTGCTGTCATGCGCTGGAAGTCCGAATCGATGGCAGACTCGGAGTCGAGCAGGAACTGGGCAGAGCTGACGATGTTATCCCCAGCCTCTACCCCTGCCTTGATGGCAACCTTGTCGCCAAACTGGGGGCCGAGAGTGACGGCGACCGACTTGAAGTTGCCATCCCCCAACGCCAGCACCAGCCGATCCTGACTGCCGGTGCGGATCACCGCTTCGCTCGGCACCACCAATTGCGGCTCTCCCTGCCCGGTGCGAATGCTCACCTTGGCAAACATATTGGGTTTCAAAAACTCGTCCGGATTGTCAAAGCGCAGCCGCACCTTGAGGGTGCGAATAGCGGCATCGAGGGTCGGATAGAGGTAATCCACCTTACCTTGCCAGCTGCGGCCGGGGGCATAGTCGAGAGTCATGGTGACCGGATCCCCCACTTTCAGCTGAGCGGCCTGACGTTCGAACACCTCGGCGCTCACCCACACCTGCTTGAGGGTGCTGATGTTAAAGAGCGCTGCGGCGGGATCCACATACTGGCCCTCGCGCACCTTGAGCTCGGAGACATAACCGCTGCTGGGGGCGTAAATGCTGATGGTTTCGCGCACCTGACGGGTGCGCTTGAGGGCTGAGATTTGATCTGCCGGTACCTGCAGGGACTTGAGCTTGCCCTCGGCAGCGCGCAGCAGCAGTGGGTTGGCGGTGTTGAGTGCCAGCAGGTATTCGTGCTGGGCGTTAACCAGATCCGGGGCGTAAAGCTCGTAAATAAGGCTCCCCTTGCTTACCTGTTGCCCCTCGCTCTTGATGGCGAGGGTGCGGATCCAGCCTGCCATGCGGGCATTGACCGCCTCCAGCCTGTCCTCGTCATACCCGACATAGCCCACCGTCTCGATCTGCTGGTGGATAGGCAGCTTCTCCACCTTGGCAAGTCGCACCCCCAGGTTCTGCTGGATCTCGGGGCTGATGGTGACTGTACCCGGCGAGCCGTTTTTTTGTTCCTCATAGATGGGGATAAAGTCCATCCCCATGTTGTCCTTGGCGGGGGCATCGCGCTTGTCGCGCGGATCCATGGGGTTGACCCAGTAGAGCGGCGTCTTCTCCTTGGCCGCGGTGTCAGCGGTGGTCTGTTTGGCGGTCCAGTAGCCGCCACCGGCGCCGAGGGCCAGCAGCAGGGCCGACATCAGGATGGTCTTGTTCATGACTGGCCTCCGGCGCGGGTCTGCATGCAGAAAGTGCAGGAGGATAAGGCGCCCGCGAAGGCAGCAACCTTGGACGGTGAAAAGTGGGCTGGTGACATAATACGTCTTCTCTTTTGCAGGCCGCCGGTCGGGTGAGGTGCAAGGCATCACCAAAGGGGCTGGCGGCAAACGGGGCGCAGCTGTATCAGCGCGCACGGCTCCCTGTTGCTGGCGGGGCCAGTCGTCACAGGGTCAGGCAAGGCAGCAGAAAACGGACAAGCCGAGGCTTGCCGCTGCCGCAAGAGAAGGACTTTCTAGTGGCGTAACACCGACAGCATCAGATGTCGGCGCGGCCAGGAGGGAGGGTGAGTACCGCGCGAGCGCAGGAAGGGATCCCGCAACCAGTTATCAAGCAGTGACGCTGCGACGTTGTTGCAAAGTAGCAGGGGGAAGATCAGCAGGGCGACCAGTACACCCAGTAGAGCCATCGCGCCCAAGGAGAGAGCATTTACGCCTGTCTGCATCTGGCACTCATCGCCCATGGCTGACCCCTCGTTTCCCTGATGGCAGGAGAGGGGCATGAGATCGCCCGGGTGATCCATAGCGGACATTGCATGAGAGATATCGCCATCCGCCATCGCCATGGATGAATCGAACATCACCATCGATTGGGCGCTGCTTGGGGTCGGCTCGGAGGAGAGGGGAGAACCATGCCAGCTGATGCAGAGGGTCAGATTGCAGACGAGCAGCAGCACCAGCAATAGCCGGGCCAGAGCAACGCAGGGCAATCTTGCAGCAAGCTGGGTGAGTGACAATCCGGGCATCCTTAGGGGGGCAAGTTGCCAAACTCTAAACCTTGCTCGCACGAGAAGGTCAAGGCTTCTGCTGGCGTTGCTGCTGCAGGTAGAGGTCACTGTATTTTTCCAGCAACTGGTCTATCCATTGACTAATGCCGGGCGCTTGCAACATGGGCTCCAGTTGTTCGAGGGTGCCAAGATGGGGGGATTGCAGTGAAACAGAAATATAGAGCTCACCGCGCTGCAGTGGCCACTGCAGAACAGCCATTCCGCTGCTCGGGTAATTTTCGCTCAGAAACAGGCGGCCGGAAGAGCGGCCATAGGGAACGAAGTCGACCCGGTCACTGGCCAGCAGGCCAAATACCTGCTTGAGGGAGTTGACCCTGTAGATGCGGGTATTCGCTTGTAAAAAACCATCCATTTCGCTGCCAAGGCTGACGCCTATCATCATGGCGCCCCGCAGTCCGGTCAGATCCTCCCTTCGTTGCAGCAAGCGGCTGCCGGGTTGGCGCACGAATACCGCCATGTCATTGATGGCCATGGGGGTTCGGGTAAAGCGGGAGTAGTGCGCTCTCTCTTCGTTGCGCAGCGCACAGATATTGATGTCGACCTCTCCTTTCGCCACTTTCTGCTGACAGCGGGCCCAGGGGCCCACATAGGAGAGATCCACATTGAAACCCAACCGTTGATAGAGGGTACTGACGACTTCGGCACAAACGCCGATGATCTTGCCATCGCTCAGCCAGTTCCAGGGGGGATAATCGTGATGACCACAGGCGGAGAGGGTAGTGGTCGTCAAGGTCGTCGCGAGCCAGAGCTGAGCCAGCATATCCGGATCCTGTGCAAAAAAGTCTCGATGTGTGTCATTGAAGCACACCGCAGACAAAAAAATACCCCCGCACGGGCGGGGGTAGTTTGTTATCGGTGGAACGCCTGGGGAGAGCGTTACTGCTTGGCGCGCTTTTCCGATCCTCTCATGATGAGGCGGAAGAAGAGCGGGATAAAGAAGATGGCGATAAAGGTAGCGGCCAGCATGCCGCCGATGACCGGCCAGCCGAGGGCGTGACGGCTTGCCGCACCGGCCCCGCTGGAGGTGACCAAAGGCACACAGCCGAGGATGAAGGCGAGCGAGGTCATCACGATGGGACGGAAACGCAGGCGTGCCGCCTCCAGTGCCGACTCGATGAGGCTCATCCCCTCTTCGTGCTTCATCACCGCGAACTCCACGATCAGGATGGCGTTCTTGGCGGCAAGGCCGACCAGGGTCACCAGCCCGATCTGGAAGTAGACGTTGTTGGTCAGCCCCACCAGCCAGGTGGCGAGCAGGGCACCGAACAGGGCGAACGGTACGGCGGTGATCACCGCAAACGGCAGGCTCCAGCGTTCATACTGGGCAGCCAGAATCAGGAAGATCATCACGATACCGAAACCAAAGGCCATGCCTGCGCTGCCTGCGGCCGCTTTCTCCTGATAGGCGGAGCCGGTCCACTCCAGCTTGGCGTCGTTGCCAAGAGCCTCATTGGCGACCTCTTCCAGCGCGGCGATGGCCTGACCCGAGCTGTAGCCAGGGGCGGGCTGGGCCATGATCTTGGCGGCCTGGAAGATGTTGAAGCGTTCGACCAGTTCGGGGCCGGTGGCATCACGCACCGTCACCAGACTGCTGAGCGGGATCATCTCTCCCTTGTCGGAGCGGACATAGACGTTGCGGATGTCGCTCTTCTTGGCGCGATAGTCTGCCTCGGACTGCAACTGCACCCGGTAGGTACGGCCGAACTGGTTGAAGTCGTTGACATAGACCTGGCCGAAGGTGGCCTGCATGGTGTCGAATACCGCGTTGATGGGCAGCCCCAGCGCCTTGGCTTTTTCGCGATCCAGGTCGAGATAGACCTGCGGCACGTTGGCGCGGTAGGTGCTGGTGACGCTGGCAAACTCCGGGCGCGCCTTGGCCGCTTCGAGGAAGCGCTGCACTTCGCCGGAGAAGGCCTGGGCGTTGCCGGTGCCACGGTTCTGCAGATAGGCCTCAAGGCCACCTGTGGTGGACATCCCCTGAATGGGAGGCGGGTTGAAGGAGGCGACAAAGCCATCCGCCAGCCCCATCAGGCTCAAGCCCTGGAAGGTCTTGGCCAGCGAGAAGGAGTCCTGTCCTGTCCCCTGACGCTCGCTCCAGTCCTTCAGGGTAATGAAGGTCATGCCGCTGTTGCTGATGATGGCATTGGAGAGAATGTCAAAGCCCGAGAAGGTGATCACATCCTTCACATGGGGGTTGGCCATGGCGATCTTGTCGAACTGATCCGCCACCGCCTGGGTCCGGCTCATCGCGGCCGCATCCGGCAGCATGACGGCGGAGATGAGGTAGCCCTGATCTTCGTTCGGTACCAGTTCGCCCGGCACTTTCAGGAAGAGGCCGTAGATGGAGAGGATCAGCACGCCGATGATGGCAAAGGCGACCCCCACCCGACGGTTCAGGAAGGCCACACCGCGTACATAGCCGCGGGTCAGCTGGTCAAATTTTTCGTTGAACCAGACGAAGAAGCGGGCCGGTTTGTGGTGTCCCTCTTTCAGCAACACGGCACAGAGGGCCGGGGAGAGAGTCAGTGCCACCAGACCGGAGATGGCGACCGAGACCGCGACCGTGATGGCGAACTGCTTGTACATCACCCCTGTCATGCCGCCCATAAAGGCGACCGGCAGGAACACGGCGCAGAGCACCAGCACGATGGCGACCACCGGACCGGAGACCTCCTGCATGGCGAGGATGGCAGCCTCTTTGGCGGAGCACTTCTTCTCGCTCATGATCCGCTCGACGTTCTCGAGCACCACGATGGCGTCATCCACCACGATGCCGATGGCGAGCACCATGCCGAACAGGGTCAGCAGGTTGATGGAGAAGCCCAGCACCAGCATGCCGGCGAAAGTCCCGATGAGCGACACCGGCACCGCGATACAGGGGATCAGGGTGGCGCGGAAGTTCTGCAGGAACAGATAGACCACCACGAACACCAGTACGATCGCCTCGAACAGGGTGTGTACCACCTCTTCGATGGAGATCTTCACGAACTCGGTGGTGTCGTAGGGGATCTGGTACTCGATATCCTGCGGGAAGCGCTCCTTGAGTCGCTCCATGGTGGCGTGTACCGCATCGGCAACCGCGACGGCGTTGGCGCCCGGTTGCAGATAGGTGGCGATACCGATGGCCGGTTTGCCGTTGGCGCGGGCGACCAGATCATAATCCTTGCCCCCCAGCTCGACCCGGGCGACATCGC
Organism: Aeromonas sp. ZOR0001; assembly: GCF_000801015.1. Lineage (NCBI taxonomy): Bacteria > Pseudomonadati > Pseudomonadota > Gammaproteobacteria > Aeromonadales > Aeromonadaceae > Aeromonas > Aeromonas sp. ZOR0001. Next base: position 119,769 of record NZ_JRJY01000110.1, read on the forward strand.
GGACCCGGATCTTGGAGCCATCGGGCATGGAGCGGACGATGATGTTCTGGAACTCCTTCACATCCTCAAGGCGCCCCTTGGTCTGCACCGTGTAGGTGAAGTCGATGGGGGCCGTGGTGGGTTGGGCACCGATCTTGCCCGCCGCGAACTGGGTATTCTGCTCGCGAATGGCGCCAATCACGTCGCTCGGGGTGAGCTCGAGCTGGGCCAGTCGATCCGGCCGTAGCCAGATACGCATCGCATAGTCGGTACCGCCAAACAGAGTGGTATCACCGATGCCGGGAATCCGCTTGAGCTCGTCGATGATGTTGAGCAGGGCGTAGTTCGACAGATAGGTGGTATCAAACGAGCCGTTCGGTGACTGGAGGGTGACCACCTGCAGGATGGAGGTCGATTTCTTCTTGACCGTCACCCCCTGCTTTTTCACCTCTTCCGGCAGCTGGGCCATGGCGGCCGAGACCCGGTTGTTGACGTTGATGGTGGCCTGATCCGGGTCGGTGCCGATCTCGAAGTAGACGTTGAGGTTCATCTGGCCGTTGGAGGCCGACCCCGATTGCATGTAGATCATCCGCTCGACGCCGTTGATCTGCTGCTCCAGCGGCGCAGCCACGGTCTGGGAGATCACCTCCGGGGTTGCGCCCGGATAAAACGCCGTGACCGAGACCACAGGCGGGGTGATCTGGGGATATTGCTCGATGGGGAGCGCCCGCATCGCCGCCAACCCGCCCAGCACGATAATGATCGAAATCACGCTGGCGAAGATGGGGCGTTCTATGAAGAACTTGGAAAACATACGGGCTCCTTACTTGGCCGCAGACTGGCTGACCACCTTGCCGGTGATCGCCTTCATCTCGTCGGCAGAGACAGGTTTCACCACAGCGCCGGGGCGAGCCTTCATCAAGCCTTCGACGATATAGCGCTCACCTGCCTGCAGGCCGCTCTCGATCAGCACGCCGGAGTCGACTGCCGCGCCCAGGGTCACCGGGCGGGGCACCACCTTGTTGTCGGCATCGACTACCATCACCATGCGGTCAGCCTGGGACTGGACGATGGCGCGCGGCGGCACCACGATGGCGTTTTTGCGCAGGCCCAGATCGATGGTCATGCGGACAAACTGGCCGGGCAGTAGTACGCCGTCCTTGTTGTCGAAGATGGCACGGGCACGGATGGTGCCGGTCTGGGGATCGACCCGGTTGTCGGAAAAGTTGAGCTTGCCCGCCTCCGGATAGAGGGAGCCATCGGCCAGACGAATATGGGTGCGCCAGGTGGTGGCATCCTTCGCCTCAATCACCCCTTTCTTTACCGAGTTTTCGAAGTTGAGGCGATCCTGCTCCGAGTAGGAGAAGTTGACGTAGAGCGGATCAAACTGGGTGATGGTTGTGAGCAGGCCGTTGTCGCCGCTGGTGGAGATAAGGCTCCCCTCGGACTGGGAGCTCTTGCTCGCCATGCCGTTGATGGGGGCGGTCACCTGGGTGTAGCTGAGGTTGAGCTCCGCCTCTTTCACCTTGGCCTGAGCGGCCTGATGGCTGGCGATGGCCGCTTCGTAGTTGGCGATGGTGTCGTCATAGTCCTTGCGACTGACCACCTGACGCTTGAAGAGGGGAATGATGCGATCCCGATCGGCACGGGCCTTGTTGAGACGGGCCTGCTCCTGAGCCAGGGTGCCCTTGGCCTGCTCCAGCGCCACCTTGTAGGGCTCAGGGTCAATCAGAAACAGCTCCTGACCGGCGGTAACCGGCTGGCCTTCCACATAAGTGCGCTTGAGAAGGATGCCACTGACCCGGGAGCGCACATCGATCTCGCGAAAACCGGCGGTTTCTCCCACCATCTCGGTGGTGAGCGGCACATCGGTCAGCTTGACCTCGGCGACCACCACAGGGACGGCGGGCATGGTCTGGGCCGTCTGGGTCGTCTCGCCGCCACAGGCGCTCAGACCACTGATCAGCGCCAGTGTCAGCAAGCTGCGTTTGTAAACCTCTCTTCCGGCATTGGGCACCTTCATCATCACACTCCTGTTGGATCGATTTCGGCTGCTGCGTTCAGCATGTTTCTCCATACACATCATTAACTTCATGATTAAAAAAACAACTTATTTATGATTGGAATGGGAGATGATAGGGCGGCAACCTTGAACACAACCTTCTCAAAGTGGCAATTAGGGTTGCCGATTGACGAAAAAAGTCTGACTTTTCCGATTTGGGCGGGGGGCTTCGGGGATGTTCATCCCGGGCCAGGGCTCTTCGCAACCGTATCACGCCAGCCACTCCTTGCTGCAAAAAATAAGGTGCCATAAGGCACCTTGTCTGGATGGGTTTTTTACGCCCTTTTATCGCGGGCAACCGCGAGCCGCTTCACAATTTACGAATTCGTCGCGGCTCATCGGTTAATCTTGTGCCGCATCAGGCGAAGCAGGCCCAGATGGGAGCGTGGTCGGAGGGTTTCTCGATGCCGCGCAGCTCGTAGTCGATGCCGGTCTCGGTCACCTTGTCCTTGAGGGCGTCGGAGGCCATGATGAGGTCGATGCGCAGGCCGCGGTTCTCGTCAAAGCCCTTGGAGCGGTAGTCAAACCAGGAGAAACGCTCGCACTCGGTGGGGTTGGCGGCGCGGAAGGTGTCGGTCAGGCCGAACCCTTTCAGTCGCTCCATCCATTCGCGCTCGATGGGCAGGAAGGAGCATTTGCCATCCCGCAGCCAGCGTTTGCGGTTTGCCTCGCCGATGCCGATGTCGAGATCGGTGGGGGAGATATTCATATCCCCGATCAGCACCAGCTGGTCGTCCGGGGTGTGGTTGGTCTCGAGGTAGTGCTGCAGATCCTCGTAGAACTTCTGCTTGGCCGGGAACTTGGTCTCGTGATCCTGACTTTCACCCTGCGGGAAGTAGCCGTTCATCACCTTGATGAGAGAGCCGTCTTCACGTTCGAAGGTGGCCATGATCATCCGGCGCTGGGCCTCTTCGTCATCGGTGGGGAAGCCTTTCTCCACCTTGACCGGCTTCTGCTTGCTCATGATGGCGACCCCGTAGTGGGCCTTCTGGCCGTGAAACTCCACGTGATAGCCCATGGCCTCCACATCGGCCAGCGGGAATGCTTCATCGTGCACCTTGATCTCCTGCAGGCCGATCACATCGGGCTGGTGCTTGTCGATGATGGCTTGCAGCTGGTGCAGACGGGCGCGCAGGCCGTTGATATTGAAAGAGATGATCTTCATGTCCGGGATGCTCATGTCATTTTTATAAGTGGCTATTGGACTAGGAATCGGCGGTGGATGCAAGTTCGGGGGCTGTGACTGGTGCAGCTGCTTAGTAACCTGTTCACGATCCGTCGCGAGAGGTTGTCAGCAAGGTGAAGCGCAGCGCAGGAACCGGATTGTATATGTATACATGAGCACTCTTGGGTACAAAAAAGCGAGCAGCACATGAGCCTTGATCACAGCCTCGCAGTAGGATCGTGGACAGGTTTTCAGCGGGTCATCTTTTTGACGAATACCACCACAAACAGCGCCAGCGTAAAGCTGCCGGTGAAGGCCTCGAAGGCGGCGAAGATCCTGGAGAGGCCGACCGGAGTGAAGTCGCCGTACCCCAATGTGGTGAAGGTGACCACGCTGTAGTAGAGGCATTCGAGCAGGAAGATGGCGTTCTCTTCAAAGGATGCCTCTGGTCGGTAGATCAGGTAGTTGCCCGCGAAGTTGAGGCCGCAGAAGAAGTAAAAAATGCTGCAGATGAAGATGAGCAGCAACGAGAAGAGCACTACCCGCATCGGGGCCTCGCCGTAGCCACAGAAGAGATCGACCACCCAGGAGGTGAAGCGCTGGGCCGACCAGAACGGCAGTTGCAGGCGGCGCATGGTGAGCTCCTGCTGGATATAGTTGCCGGACATGGTGAAGATCCCCTGTGCCTCGGAGGCTTTGCGCAGATCCCGGTAGGTCTCTTCCGCCTCCTTGAACCAGATGCGCGCCTGTTTGGGATCCCGTTCACGGCGCCCCTTGCGATCCTGCATCACCCGTTTGCCGGTCTGCATGTTGTCGAGCCGGGTGTTGTGCCAGCGGATGCCGAGCAGGTTGACGTCATCGAGGGTGGCGCACTGGAGGTTGGCATCACTGAGATCGGCCTTCATCAGGCTGCCGCCCTTCATGCGCAGGCCGTAGAGGTGACCACCGCGCAGGTTGGCGCGATAGAGGTTGCACTGCTCCAGCAAAAATCCCTGATCGGACTCCTTGTTGACCAGATTGAGGCCAGCCAGATTGGCCCGTGACAGCTGCAGGCCGTGGCAGAGTCCGCCAGCGCGGACGTACTGTTCAAGCGCCTCGGCGCTGCGGGCTTCCTGATGGGTATGGTGGGGATCATGCCAGTGGCAGAGATCGTGCTCGCCAGCCTCTTCACTGCAGTGGCGGCCATCGGCCACCAGATAACGACACATCGCCATCTTCGTTTCCCTCGCATTGCCGAACTGGTTTCAGCATAGGCGGGGAAAGGGGGGCGCGGCGGCGTCTTAGCTGAACTGGTTGAACTCCTGACGCAGCTTGCGAAAACGCTCCTGCTGGGCCGGGTTGAGGGGGATGCCGTCGAGCACGTCCAGGGTGTCTTTGCACTCGGCACCAAATTCCGGACTCTTGCGGTTTTTCTGCATCAGTTGCAGCAGCACCTGGATCTTGTTGAGAGCCGCACCGGTATTGGCGGGGGCGCGGCGCAGGGCCTCGCGAAAATGGCCGAGGGCCTGCTCCAGCTCGCCGCTCTGATAGGCCTTGATCCCCAGATCGTTGAGCTGCTGGTAGCGCTGACGCCGCTCCAGCACCGTCTTGTCATCCCGGGTTGCCTGAATGCAGGTGGTGAGCAGCCGATCTTCGTCCTCCGCCAGCAGCCCTTGCAGGCTTTCGGCATATTCAAACTCGCCGAGCTGGTAGAGGGCAAGGATGGTCTCGCCAAGCAGGGCGGGGGGCATGGTGGCCGGTTCATCGAGCCAGTTCTGGTTGGCGCGATAGAGCATCTTCTTGCCCTTGAGCAGCTCGCCCAGCGCAATCTGCACCCGGGCCTGACAGATCTGCTCGAACACCGGGTAGTTGAACTCCGACATCATCAACGAGTCGCGGATGCGCGACAGGGCGGAATTGACCTGCTTTTGCAGGTTGGCGATGTGGTAGCTGTCGTTGCTGTTGAGGGCGTAGAGGGTCAGGGTCTGGATATAGGCTCCAAGATAGTGGGGCGTGCGGTGAATGGAGTTGCGCGACAGGTCGATCAGCGACATCAGCACATCCTTGGCCTGGGCGTAGTCGTGGCGCTGCAGGCACACCTCCGCCAGTCGTCGGGAGAGTTGCACCGACTGGGGGGAGATATCCACTGCCCGTCTGAGCTCCTGCTGCGCCTGCTCGTCATTGCCAAGGGCCAGCAGGGATTCTGCCAGCCAGAGGTGAGCCTCCACCATCAGTGGGGTATTTTTGAGGGTCGCCTGCAGATGGCTGACCGCCTCTTCGTGGAGCCCCAGGGTGTTGCACGCCTTGCCCAGCGTCAGGCGGGCCCAGCTGTTCTCTTGCCCGGCCAGCAGCTGGCGCATTAAAGAGCGCGCCTCCTGTGCCTGACCCAGCTTGAGGTGGGTATCGGCCTGCAGGCAGCGGCAGTAGTTGGCAAAACGGGGCACCGCATCGGCCCGCTCGGCACAGGCGGTAATGAGGGCTGCCAGATTGTCATCGGCCAGCGCGGTAAAGACGCTGGCCAGCGCATTGCGCCGGGCGAGGGCACGCTTCAAGCGAAACGAGAACTGCTCCTGAGAGAAGGGCTTCATCAGGTATTCGTCGGGCTCGGCCTCCAGCGCGCTCAGTACCATGGCGCGGGAGCTGTCGCCACTCACCATGATCACCACGCTCTGGGGCGGGATCAGATCTTTGTCGCGCAGGCTCTCGAGCAACTGGCGGCCATTCTCGCCAACCCCCAGATCGTAATCGATGAGATAGATGTCGAAACAGCCCTTCTGGCAGCGGCGCCGCGCATCCTCGGCGGTATTGGAGTAGGTGATGTTGCTGATACCCAGATTGAGCAGCATCGCCTTCATCATCACCTGAAACGAGCGCTGCTCATTGACCATCAGAATGCGTTGTGGCTTGGCTGGGCTCTTTTTTTCTGGCTCTTGTTCAGGTGTCTGCATCTGTCTGGGTCGAGGCGCTACGGGCTGATGGGAGAAAGTGTGCCACCAAAGCGCCCGAAGAGGCAATTGGCCAAGTTGTCGATTGCGAACCATCTCCGTTTGTCCGCCTTTTGTCCGCGATGAGTGAAAGAAAAAGGCCCTGTTGCCAGGGCCTTGAACTCACCGTTTTTTCTCTGCCAGATAGGGAGCAAATTGCGGCGTGTACTCGGCTTTGAACCCCTGTTCGGTCTTGATGATGAGATAGACCGCCAGCTGGTGCTGTTTGGCAAATGCCATCCCCGCTTCTGGCCCCATCACCATCAGCGCGGTATCGAGAGCATCGGCCTCCAGCGCGGTCGGGGTGATGACGCTGGCGGAGACCAGCTTGTGGGTGACCGGCTGGCCGGTGGCGGGGTCGATGATATGGGAGTAACGCTGGCCATCCATCTCGTAGTAGTTGCGATAGCTGCCCGCGGTGCTGAGCGCCATGCCGTTGGGGATGACGATATCGGAAAACGCCCCCGGCTGATCGGAGGGTTCGACGATGGCCACTTTCCATGGCGAGCCCTTGCTGTTGTTGCCCTTGCTGCGCACCGCACCGGCCACTTCGATCAGGTAGTTGTGTACCCCCTTGCCCTCGAGCAGGGTGGCGATTTCATCCGATGCCGCCCCTTCGCCGAGAGTGGAGAGGTCGAGATAGAGATCCGGGATCTTTTTTTCGAGCAGGAAGTGATCCCCTTGCGGGGTCAGGGTCATCTTGTCGATCCCCACCTTGTGGCGGGCGGCGGCGATGGCCGCCTCATCGGGCCGTTTGACCGGCCGTTTGTCCGGGCCAAAGCCCCATAGATTGACCAGAGGCCCCACGGTCACATCCAGCTTACCGTCGGTCAGCTTACCGGCATCAATCCCCTGCTGGACTATGATGGCCATGGCGGGCGGGATGGCAAACGGGGTGTTGGCGGGTCCCTGATTGAAACGGGAGATGAGCGAGCCCGGAGCGTAGGTGGAGATCTCCTTGTTCATCCGGGCCAGCAGGCTCTCTACGTCGCTTTTGAGGGCGGGCTCCCCACCGGGGTAGTTATCGCTCAGGGTCACCACATAGTAGGTACCCATGGTCTTGCCCTGAATACGGGTCTGGGCAGGCGGGGTGGGCTGGCAGCCGGCCAGCGCCAGCAGCAGGGTCAGCAGCAGGCCGCGCAGGGCCGCCACAGGGGTTATTGCATTCATCCGGCGCTCTCATCTGGAGAAGGTTCATATCGGGGCGCTAGCTTAGCCAAGGGGCGCCCGTCGGGCGAGCCCTGATAGGGCCAATCGGAGGGAAAAGGGCAGAAAAAATTAAACAGTTTTGAACCTGTGACAGCCGAGCGCCGTATCGTCCCTCCGTGAGGGAGAGAGTGGCGAGTAGAGCACCGTCTGGTGACCTGGCCCGCAGCTTTGGTCAAAAGCCATAGCCGATTGAAGACAATTGAGTAAAATGAAGGTCGATTTAGACGGCATCTTTGCGAAGCGTTAACCGCATCCGCCAAGTCGTTGCCATCCATTGCCAATCAAAGGAGAAGATGATGAAAAAGGCGATTACCCTGCTGTTTCTGAGTACCCTGGCTGCCCCCGTGCTGGCGGATGAGTGTGCACTGGTCATTGAAGGCAATGATGCCATGCAGTACAACCTCAAAGAGATGAGCGTGCCGGCCACCTGCAAGGAGGTGACGGTCACCCTGAACCACACCGGCAAGCTGCCTGTGACCGCCATGGGTCACAACTGGGTGCTGGCCAGCACCGCCGACTATCAGACCGTGGCAACTGCCGGGATGAGCGCCGGGGCCGAGAACGGCTATCTGCCCAAGGATGATCCTCGTGTGCTGGCTCACACCAAGCTGATTGGCGGCGGCGAGAGCAGCAGCGTCACCTTCAAGACCGACGGTCTGGCGGGCAAGGATCTCACCTTCTTCTGCTCCTTCCCCGGCCACTTCGCCATGATGAAGGGCTCCTTCAAGGTGAACTAAGGCTATGACCGGCATAGTGCCGGGCGCCTGACAAGAAAAAGCCGGGATTGCCCGGCTTTTTCATGCTCTTTTGTTGTCCCGCCGCTACTTCCCTTGCAGGGTAAAGAAGGCAATGGTGCTCTTCTTCTGGCATTCGAAGTGAATGCTCTCTTCACCGGTCACCACCAGCGTCTCGTTGATGGCCATCTCTTTGCCCTGCACGGCCAGCTGGCCGCTCAGCAGGTGACAGAGGTAGGTCTTCTCTGGCTCGAGGGTAAGGGTCAGCGGGAAGGGGAGGTTCAGCACCCGCACGTTGGCGCTGATGCGATCCGGATGGTAGATAAGCCCCAGATCGGTCACCTCTTTTTTCAGCAATTCGCAGTGGGTCTCCTCATCGCCGCTAAAGTGCGCCGCCTCGAAGGTGGCGTAGGGGTGGCCGTTGAGCACAAAGCCTGCCCCGCTCACCGGCAGCAAAATGCGCTGATAGCCGGGAAAGGGGGAGAAGGGACCCGCGCTCTTGATGGGGGCCGAGCTCAGTCGATAGTCAAAGTCGAGTTTGGCAAGGCTGCTCCCCTTGGGGGAGATGAGGATCTGGCTGGTGGTGCCCTGCTGGTTTTTCCAGGGCATCTTCTGGTGGTCAGACTCTTTAATCAGGGTGATCACGGGCACTTCCTCACGATAAAAAACGCAGGGAGCCGGGGACATCAGCCCCGGCTCCCTGATAGAGAGTGGCGATGGTAAAGGCGATCAGCCCTGACCATCCAGCGCAGCCAGCCGCGCTTCCATGGCGGCGAGACGGCTCTTGAGCTCGCTCACTTCCAGCTCCAGCTCGCTCAGACGATCGGCGGCAGGGGAGGCATAGGCCGCGGCGGGAGCGGCATCCATCATCGGCTGAATATCCACCTCCCCGCTAAACAGGTGGGCGTAGCGGGATTCGCGCTTGCCCGGTTCGCGCGGCAGCTTGACCACGTAGGGGCCACGCTTGATGAGTTGGGTCAGTACCGCATCTACCTCGGTGACATCATCGAAACTGCAGAGGCGGTTGGTGCGCGAGCGCAGCTCCCCCGGGGTTTGCGGGCCGCGCAGCAGCAGTTCGCATACGATGCCGAGCTCCTGGGCACTGAATTTCAGCTCGCCAAATTCGGTGTTGCAGAACCTGTGCTGGTAGCGGGGCACCCGGGCGTTGAAGCCTGCAGTGTTGACCACCAGCCGCTTGCGGATCAGCTCGTCTACCACGGCGCGGATATCGAGCTCGGAGAACTCCAGCACCGGCTCGCGGTTGCTCTTCTGGTTGCAAGCGTTGACCAGTGCATTAAGGGAGAGGGGATATTGATCCGGGGTGCAGATCTCTTTTTCAATCAGACAGCCGATGACGCGGGCTTCCAGTGGGCCAAGTACTAACTCCATTTCCTACTCCCTTCCAAATCGAGACATCAAGAGCCCCTATCTTAGTCATGGTCCGCGCCGCGTCTAGCGTTGCGCGCCATTTTTGCGAGCTGATCAGGGCGTTGGCGAAAGGCTCGCCAACGCTACAGACCTCTGCTTTTTATCGCTGCCCCTGATAGAAGCGCGCCTTATTGGCATACATGGCGTCGTCAGCCACCCGGCTCAGCTCCGCCAGCGGGGTCTGGTCGCTGCTGCTCCAGCCGATGGCAAAACGCAGCGGGAAGCTGTGCTCCCCATGCTGCACGATGGCGTGCTGCTGGCTTGCCTCCAACCTGCCTGCCAGCTGCTGGCTGGCGAGGTGATCCGCCTCCGCCAGCAGAACGAACTCGTCGCCGCCGATGCGGAAAATCTTCTCATCCTGACGGCACAGCGTGCGCAGCTGGCGAGCCATCTGGATCAGCAGGGCGTCGCCTGCCTCGTGCCCATACTGGTCATTGGTACGCTTGAGGCCGTTGAGGTCGAGCATGAAGAGGGCGAGGTGACGCTCGGGATGGCGTGCCAGCACCGCCTGATAGTGATGGAAGGTCTCTTCGAACGCCTGTCGGTTGGGCAGCCCGGTGAGGTTGTCGGTGCGGGCGACCCGCGCCAGCTCGTCGGTGAAGAGGCGCCCCTCGATGCCCACCGCCAACTGCTTGGCAAACAGCCGCAAGATGGCCCTGTCTTCGGACTCCAGCCCTTCGGCGCTCACCATCAGATAACCAAACAGCACGCCACTTTGGCTACCGGGTAGAGTCATGATCTTCCAGAGAGCGTCATCCCACTGGCATTCGGAGTGTTTAACCTCCTCATCCATCAGTTGAGCCAGTTTCTCCTGCAAGGCATCCCGCAAGGGGAGATCGACCCCCTGGGTCAGGGAGTAGTGGGGCTGCCCGTCTCGGCGGATCACCAGTCCCCAGCGGTGGCCGGGATAGAGCTGCGAGAGCTGCAGCAGGGCGGAGCTGGCCAGCTCGGCAATATCGATATCCAGCTGCTGATGCAGACCGAACTGCAACCAGGATTGCAGGATATGGCGGCTGCGCTCCTCCCGGCTCAGGGCCGAGCGCAGGGCGGTCGTTTGCGAGGCGACCTCTTGCTCCAGTTCGTCGTTGAAGTCGAGCAGCCGCTGGTTGAAGGCCTCTTTCTCGCTATTGGCCTGCTGCAGCTGTTCATTTTGCTGATAGAGCGCCCGCACCTGATCCGAGATGGTGCTGGCCATCTCCTGCAGCAACTGGCGCACCTCGTCGTACTCCACAAAGCGCAGCGGCGCCTGCCGTTGCTGGTAATTGCCCTTGCCATAGCTGCGCACCAGCGCGGCCAGCGAGCGCAGCGGTCGGGTGAGCCAGCGGGTGAGCCAGACGCAGCCGATGGCTACCAGCAGCAACATGACGGCGATGCTGACGGTCAGCAGCTGTTGGGATTTGTTGAGCTCGCTGACCCTGTCATTGCTGTAACTGTAGAGGGTGATGGTGGGGGTGATCTCCTGCTCCAGCTGGGGCCAGCCAATGGCCAGGGGCTGCGCCATCTTGCTTGGCTCCCTGTCATCCATGGCGTTGGCGCTCTGGTGAGCCCCTTCGTAAAGACGGTTCTCGCCCTGGGAGATCACCAGATATTCGCTCCCCTTGAGATAGGGCTCCAGCAACTGGGCCATCTGTCGCCAGGGGAGGATGGCCATCACAAAGCCGGAAGGGGTCTGCATCACCCCTGCTCGCTGGTGGTTGCGATAGATGGGGGCTACCAGCGCCAGCCCGCCGCTGCGGTTTTGCTCCATGTCGTCGACCAGCAAGGGATCATCGACGGGCAGCAGCAGATGCTTGCCCTGTTTCGCCTCGCGGGTCTTGCCCCAGGCCATTAGCTGCGGCATCAGGTCGCTCGACTCGAGGTGGGAGGCCTGGCCATTGATGTACTCCACCACCAACCCCTTGTCATCGATGAGGTAGGCCGAGGTGATCAGGCTGTTGGATTTGACAAAGGTGGCCAGCGCCAGCCGGGCATGGCTGGAGAAGAGGAAGTTGTCGAGGGCCTGATGGAGTACCCGATCCTGGCTGAGCTGATTGAGCTGGGTGCCGATCAGCTCGCTGCGAAAGCGGGCCTCGCGGGTCATGCTGGTGAGGGCTCGCTCCAGCTGCGACTGCTCGCTCTGGGCGATGATCTGGTGCTGGCGGATCAGCAGCACAGTGCTGGCCAGCAGCGCCGGCAGCAGGGCGACGGTGAACAGGATGATGATGAGGGTCGGTCCAAGCCGAAAGGTGCGATGTTTCATGGTGCTTTGACCTGCCGGTACTGCTGATCGGCCAGCTGCTGCATATAGCGGGCGGTGTCGGCGGCACTGATCCCCTCTTTAAAGCGCTCGAACCCTTTCTCCATCGCTTGCCAGGCGATGGACATGGCGCTGTCGGAGGGCATGGGGGTACTGAGGGTGAACTGTTCCAGCAGCACTTTTTCCTGAGGCGTGGGACGGCGGCTGATGGCGGTAAAAGCCTGCTGATTGACCGGCAACAGCGCCCCCTGATGATAGATGAACTGCTGAATATCCTGACGCTGGATAAAGGCCATCAATGCCTTGATGACGGGTTGCCGATCCTCATCGTCCATCGCCCAGCGGGAGGCCCCCAACACGTAGGCGCCGCTCATGGAGTGCATAGGATGGCTTTGCCAGCGGGGCAGCAGGGCGACGCCCAGCTTATCCCCCATGTTCTTCACCAGATCATTGAACGCCCAGTCCCCATTGATGAGGTAGGCGCTCTTGCCCTCATTGAAGCGGGCGAGGGCGGTGTCATAGTCGCACTCGGGATCGACCCACTGTTCGCTGACGACGGTGCGGTAGGCCTCCAGTGCCTGCACCATGGCCGGGCTGTCGAGGGTGATGCGCCCTTCGGTCACCGGCGAGCCGCCAAAGGTGTGTAAAAAGGCGGCGAAGTAGTACATGTCGTGATAGGGCCAGCTGACGGGGTCGACCCCCTTGGCCTTGAGGGCCGGGGTGATAGCAGTCAGTTGCTGCCATTGGGTCACCGGAGTCGAGACCAGCGCCTTGTTGTAAAACAGCATCAGATGGTTGCCCTGCATCATGGGCATGCCCCAGCGTTGCCTATCCAGGGTGACATAACGCAAGGCACTAGCCATCAGCGCGGGGGAAAACCACTCGGCCGGGAGGGGAGCAAGGGTCATCTGGCGATAGAGGCCGATAAAATCGGAGGGGATCAGCATCAGATCGGGCAGCCCCCTGGCCTGAGCTGCCAGCAGGAGATCCGCCTTGATCTTGCCCGGCTCAATCTGGGTGACCCGCACTCTGTGGTTCCCCTCCTGATTGAAGCGGGCGATCACGTCGTCGATCACGTAACCGGCTTGCTGGGAGTGCCACAGCTCCAGTTCAGGCTCCTGAGCCTGCAGGGGGTGGCTCAATGCGAACAGGCAAAGCAGCAAGAGATGATAAAAAGATCGTTTTCTGCTCATGTTATCATCACCGTTATTCCCTGAATTCCAAGGGAAAAATGTAACAAACTACCGGCAAGATCGGTAGGCTCGGGTGTCAACTAATTGACTGAAACAACAAAAAGCCCGGCGCGTGGGCCGGGCTGGGGGATAAATTGCTTATCCGCATATTCTTCGAGGCATCTATTGTGGATGTTGTTTGAGGATGTCGTATATCTCCTCTTTCAGTTTGAGTTTCTGTTTTTTCAGATCTCTCACCTCGGCGCTATAGTCGCTGGCGTGATGCTTTTCCAACTTTCTAATCTCCGCATCCAGGTCGTTGTGCAAGTCAAACTTCTTCTGGAAATGGACATCACTGCTCTTCAGTTTCGAGATGAGTTCTCTGTACTCTGGGAACATGTAATGGAGCCTCCTTGGTTTCGTTTGATTGTGCCTGTAAGACCAAAGCTACCCCTTAGTGCCGGGGATAAATGTGATCCTGATCGGATTTGGGGGCAATGATTTGGAGTATTCGGCGGGATATTTATAACTTGTTGAATCAAAACAAGATAAGTGATTTGTCAATCTGAATGGTGAGCCAAACTGTGCGACAAGTCACAACAGGGGCAGGGTTGGCGTGAGGGTGCAGGATCAAAAAAGGGGCCGAGTGGCCCCTTTTTATGGATGCAGGCAACGTTACTCTTTCTCTTCGTCCGCCTGCTCTTTTTTCTTTTTCTTCTCGGGTAGCGGCTTGCCGTCGCGGTGGATCACCTTGCCCGCTTCAAAGCCAATCTGGGCCGCCAGCTCCTCCAGATCCGCCGACTTGGCCTGATCCCCGATGGCGTAGCGATAGTTGGCGATAGAGAGTTTGTCAGCCACCGGCGTGCCCGGGACGATAGGCTCGCGCCAGCCCTGGCCGATGTGGGCCACCAGGGTGCCGTTCATCAGCAGCTCGCCGACGATCTCCTGGGTCGGATTGCCCTTGCCGTAGGTGAGACCCTGCGGGTGCTTCTTGCCGACCAGCGGCTCGTTGCTGGCGGGGATCAGCTTGGTGCGGATCAGCCACTTGGGCTTTTTGGTGTTGCCCACCGCCTTGCCGGTCTGGTACTCGTTGATCTTGATGGTCTTGATCATCTGGGCCATGAAGTCCTTGGTCAGCGCCTTCTGGGCGTCGCTGGTTTCATCGATGGCGATGGGGGCCACATACCAGGTCTGGGTGGCTTGAGCCTTGGGAGCGGCAGGGGCAGTTTGCGCCATGGCCAGGGGGCTGAGCAGGATGGCAGCCAGCAAGAGTCCTATCTTCTTCATTGTGATTCCGCTTTTGTTTCAACAAGAATTTTGTTTTGCCAGCGACGACTGCGCCAGCGCCAGAACATGGCCAGACCGCGCACCCACTCGTCGCAGGCCAGCGCCAGCCAGATACCGACCAGTCCATAACCCTGCATGATACCGAGGAAATAGGAGAGTGGCACGGCAATTCCCCACATGGAGAGCAACGCCATGTAGAGGGGGAAACGGGCATCCCCGGTAGCCCGCAGGGCGTTGATCACCACCAGATTGAAGGTGCGGCCGGGTTCGAGGATAAGGCTGATAAGAAACAGTTGCGCCACTTGGGTGATGATGTCGGCATCATCGGTAAAGAGGCTGATGATGGTGCGGCCATTGAGTGCCGCCGCCACGGCGATGACGCAGGTGACTGCCAGCCCCAGCTTGAGGCTCTTGAGCAGCTGCTGATAGGCGCGATCGAACTGCCTGGCCCCCGCCAGATGGCCGATGATGATCTCGTTGCCAAGGCCGATGGAGAGGCCAAACAGCAGGATAAACAGGCAGATCTGGAAGAAGTAGGATTGGGTCGCCAGCGCCTTGTCCCCCAGCAGTCCGACAAAGGCTGTCACCACCATAAACTGCAGCATCCAGGAGAGGTTCTCCCCTGCCGCCGGCAGGCCGATATGGAGTACCTTGCCGAGCATCTCCCGGCTGGGGTGGACGATATTGCGCATCACCAGTCGAATGCCGGTCTTGCGGGCCACCAGCCACACCAGCAGCACCACGCCGATCAGGCGGCCCGCGACCGTGCTGATCGCGACACCGGCGACCCCCAGCTGGGGCAAGCCGAACCAGCCGTAGAGCAGCAGCAGGTTGCCGACGAAGGTGATGAGGTTGACGATGAGGGTCACATACATCGCCTGACGGGTGTGGCCGTGAGCGCGCAGGGTCGCCGCCAGACAGAGGGCTGCCGCTTCCGGTAACAGGCAGAGACCGATGATCTGCAAGTAAAGCGTCCCGTCGCTCATCAGATTGGCAGGCAGGTTCATCAGCGCCAGCATGGTGCTGGCCCCCGCCATCACGCCAATGGCCGCTACCAGACCGATCAGAAGATTGAAGCCGATGGCGGTGTGGATCACCACCTGACTCTTCTCCCGATCGCCGGCTCCCAGATACTGGGTGATCACCACGCTGGTACCGATGCTGACGAAGCTGAACAATGTGATGGCGAGATCGAACACCTGATTGCCGACCGCCAGCGCGGCCACTCCCTGATAGGAGACGTGACCCACCATGAAGGTATTGAGGGCACCGGTCAGAAAGTGCAGGGCGAGATCGATAAAGAGCGGCCAGGTCAGCGCAAAGAGGGTACCCGGGCCTGCGTGGGATTGAGATTGCATGGCATGTCCAACAGCTGGGAGGGTACGGGGAAGTGCCCTCTGGGGGCGCATTTAACACCAAGGCCCTGGCCGGTGCAATCCTTGTGCAGGATTGCACCGGCCAGGGGAGCAGGCCAAGGGGTCAGGCAGGCGTGGCGCCCGCCTCCTGTTCGCTTGGCAGGGTGAGGCGCGCCGAGTCGGGCAGGGCATCATCCTGCGGCCAGTTGGAGCGGATGGCATCAGTGGTGCTCTCCACCACCGCATCATCCTTGAACACCGGCTCGCGATAGCAGCGGGTCAGGCGCAGCGCCTGATACATGTCGGGGCAGAGGATGATCCCCTCGTCGCCCACCCGCACGCCCGCCTGCTTTAACCAGTGAGTCATCTGACCGTGGCGACCCGCCATCACCATATGGATGCCGCGCCGTTTCAGCTCCTTGTGCAGCTCTCCCACCATGCTCATCACGCTGATGTCCTGATGGGTGAAGCAGGCGACCGCATCGATCACCAGACACTTGGGGGCTCGGGGATCCTGCACCAGCAGGGCCAGCACCCGCCGCTTGAAGTAGGGGGCGTTGAAGTAGGTGAGCGGCGAGTTGAAGCGATAGACCAGAATACCCGGGATCGCCTTGGCCTGTTCGTTGTCTCCCAGGGTGCGCACCACCCCCTCGTCATCCATGCCGAGCAGTTGATCGGTGGGACGCATCACATTGCGCAGAAACTGGAACAAGCCGAGCAACACGGCGAGCGTAATCCCGGGGATCACCCCCATGGTGAGCACGCTGATAAAGGTGACCAGCGCCAGCCAGAAGGCGGAGCGATCGGAGTGGCGCAAGGCCCAAAGACCGCGAAAATCGGTGAGCGACAGGGAGGCCATCACCAGCACCACCCCGAGGGCGGCAGTGGGTATATATTTGAGCGGCGCCGTCAGATAGAAGGTGATGAGGGCGATCACCGCCGCGGCGATGATAGAGACCAGCTGGCTCTTGCCGCCGTTGGCGTCGTTGACCGCGGTGCGTGAATCCGCGCCGCTGATGGCAAAACCCTGTGAGACCGCGGAGGCGAGGTTCGCCATACCGAGGGCCCGAAACTCCTTGTCCGCGTCTATCTCATAACCGTTTTTGGCGGCAAAGCTGCGGGCGGTCAGCATCATGGAGACGAAGCTCACCATGGCGAGGTTAAGGGCTGGCAGCACCAGCTCCCGCATCAGGCCGGGGGGAAATTCCGGCATCTGGAAGGCGGGCAGGCCGGAGCCCACCGTCCCCAGGGTGGCGATATCAAACTGGCCGAGATTAAAGCCCCACACCAGCGCAGCGGTCACCACCATGGCCACCATGGAGGAGGGCCATGCCGGTTTGTAGCGCTTGGCCAGCAGCAGGGTGAGCAGAGTCACCAGACTCATGGCCAGGGTCGGCAGATGGGTCTGGGTGATATAGGTGGCCCCGCTGGCGATCCGCTCGATGAGGTAACGTTCGCTGAAAGTGAAGCCGAAGATCTTGGAGAGCTGGCCCACCATGATGGTGATGGCCACACCATTGAGCAGCCCCATCAGGATGGGTCGGGAGAGAAAGTCCGCCAGCACTCCCAGCTTGAAGCGGCTGGCAATCAGGCACCAGAAGCCGGTCATGGCGGTCATGGTCATCACCAGTTGCCAGTGACGGGTGGGGTCGCCTGCGGCCAGCGGCGTCACCACGGCGGCAATGACCGCGCAGGTGGCGGCATCGGGGCCGACAATCAGCTGGCGGGAGGTGCCAAACAGGGCGTAGACCAGCATGGGCAGGATGCAGGAGTAGAGACCGACGATGGCTCCCACTCCGGCGAGTTCTGCATAGGCAATAGCGACGGGCAGCGCCACGGCCGCCACCGAGAGTCCGGCGCGAAGATCTGGCATCAACCAGGCGCGCTGGTAATGCAGCAGGGCGGCGAGGCCCGGTAGCCAGCGTTCGAGAGAGAAGAAGTCGCGCATTATTTAACCCATTGAGTTACAACCAGCTTTTCCCCTAGTGTGCCCAAGGTTATCGAAAGATTGCAATCAGGTTATGGCCAGTTTACCTGAAGGTCAGGCCAGATAGCCTGCCAGCGTTTCTCCTTGATGCGCTGGGTAAAAATCTGTTTGTCCTGGCGACATTTGGGGTTGGCACTCACTTGCAGCGACCAGTTGATGGCAAAGCCGTAGGGGGCAAGCCACTCGAACTCGCCATCTCGGGTGAGGCGTACGCCGATGCAGGTGGGCACCTCGACCCAGTGGCTGAGCGCCTCAAGGCTGCTGGCAAACGGCGTTACCAGCTGCCGCGTGTGCATGCGGGCCTGATTGCGCACCTCCCACTGCTGGTCGGGTAGGCGTTTGGCGAGCCAAGCTTCGTGCTCCGCTTCGGCCAGCCCTTGCGGGTCGCTTTTATCGAGATAGATAAGGTCGATATCGTTGAGCGGGGTGGGCACCGCCTTGTGGTGAAGGTGATCCCAGATGAGGTTGCGAATAAAACCGGCTCCCAGCGCCCAGTCGGGCAGATTGAGCTCGGCCGCGGCTTGCAGGCAGGCCATCCGCTGCGGATCGGCCCGCAGCAGGGCTTCAGTTTTGGCTTGGAATTGCTGTTCGAGGACGGTGTTCAGAGGTTCAGTTGTTGGCATTGCGGCGTAACCAGACATCAATGTAGCGGCAGCTCGGCACTATAGTGAGCCCCTCCGCCTGAGTCCAGTTGAAGAAGGCGCGCGCCAGCTGATCGGCAATCCCCTGCACCCGCAGCTCGGGGGGCACGAAGGTGCTGTAGGCGTCGATGGTCTTGGCATCGAGCCGCCGGTAGCGCAGTCTCGACTCTTTCCCCTCCACCATACAGATGAACTGCTGCTGGTTGGCCTGATGGATGATGTCGCTCATGGTGGGCACCTCTGGCATAAAGTTGGGTCTCTCGGCACAACATAACTGTTAGCCAAGGTATAGAACAGATAGTGGATGATGTATCGATTGTTATCAGGATTATTGAGCCAGCTCTTGCTCTCTGGCTTTTATCTTGGCACGAATCGATGTGGCAATAATCAGCAAGTTCGGAAGAGGTAAAAATGGACACGGTAATGTTGAAAGTTACCCGGAAGGTGTTGGTTCAAAGTCAGAACAGCCCAGATCAGCGGCAGATTGCGATTTCTGATGCATCCAACCCTGAACTCAAGGCTCAGTTTGAAACGGCAGGTAAAAATAGAAAAATTCGGCTGTTGTTGGCCAAGAGAATCTCATTGTGGATGGGGGATACGGGGGCTATTTGGTATAGCCACAACCACGCGAGCAAAAAGAACCAAGAGGATTTTGATCAACTCTTTTCATTGTTGGCGCACCATCCTGATGCGCCATTCCAGTTTATTTGTGAGGTTGCGGCCGATTAGCCACTAGGCCCAGGCTCGCTCCAGCAGGGTGAGTAACTGCTCACGGTCAGCGTCCTTGCGATTGAACAGCAGGGCACCGTCGTTGATCGCCAGATCGCGGATCTCGGTCAGTAGCGAGCGATCGCTTACCCCAGCCTCGCTCATGGTGCGCGGCAGCTTGACCGCTTGCCACAAGGTGTCGCGCAGGGTGCGAATGGCTGTGATGGTCGCCTCCGCCCGCTGATGGGCCGGGGTGGCAGCAAAGCGCTCTGCCCCCACCAGCGGCAACAGCAGCCGGGCCAACTCGCTATCCACCTCGGGGCGGTTGTAGTCGAGCACGGTCGGCAAAAAGAGGTTCATGCACAGCCCGTGGGGCAGATGGCAGCGGGCTCCCAGACTGTGGCCGAGGGCGTGCACCAGCCCCACCATGGAGTTGGAAAAAGCCATGCCAGCCAGCGTGGAGCCTTCCGCCAGTTGCAGCCGCAGCTGCTTGTTTTGCGGGTCGTGGATGATTTGCGGCAGGGCGCTGGCGATCTTCTCCACCGCCATCAGGGCCAGTGCATCGCTCACCGGGTTCTTGGCGGTACCGATAAAGGCCTCGATGGCGTGGGTCATGGCGTCCATGGCGGTAGCGGCGGTGATATTGAGGGGCAGTCCCTGGGTCAGGCGCGGGTCGAGCACCGCCAGCTGGGGCAGCAGGAAGGGGGAGGTGAAGGGCACCTTGCGCCCGCTCGCCTCATCCTTGATCACTGCAACCAATGTCACTTCTGATCCAGTGCCCGCCGTGGTGGGCACCACCGCCAGCGGCTTGAGGGGACGGGTCAGGCAACCGGCGCCCGAGTAGTCGAGCAGATGATCCCCCCCCATGGAAGTGAGAATGTTGACTGCCTTGGCGGTGTCGATGACCGAGCCGCCCCCCAGCGCCACCAGACTGTCGCAGTCGAGCTCGCGATAGCGTTTGGCGATCCGCTCCACCACGGCGGTGGAAGAGTCGGCCGGGATCTCGTCCCAGATGGCGGCGACCGGCAGCTCCCCCTCGGCCAGCACATTGGCCAGCAGGGTGGCAAGGCCGGTGGCATTGACCCCCTTGTCGGTCAGCAGCAGCGGGCGACGGGCCCCTAGGCTGGCCAGCTCGCTGGCCAGTTGCTCCAGCGCCTGTTCACCGGCCAGCAGTTTGACCGGGCAGAAGAAATCGTAATAGCGGCTCATTTCAAGGCTCCTTGCGCGTTAGCCGGTCACCAGACCCAGATAGATGTTGCAAGCCCGGCCGATCTTGTTGGTCGGGGCGGGATAGTGGCGCAGCAGCGGCCGCGCGATAAAGGCGGGCAGGATCAGGGACTGCAACTGCTCAAGCCCCCGCACCAGATGCATGGCGACGGTCAGGTCCCCCTCCACCAGCAGCCTGTTTTCGCCAAATGCCTGATTGACCCCGAGCCGAAAACTCAGGGCGCGAAAGGCGATATTGGGATGCTTGAAGCGCACCCGCAGCGGATGGATGGTGGCATGGGGGGCGGCTGGCGCACCGGGATACCAGCGCCCACCCTGCTTGTGCATGTTCATGGCGTATCCGATGCCGCCTACTTCGAGGCGGATTGCCAACCCGTCCGGCAACGGCGCCAATTCGCGGCGTACTGCCTCATCGGTGCGGGCGGCGCGGCAGAGGGTACGACCCACCACCCAGAGCAGAGTGGTGATCCAGAGGCGGCGGCCAAGGGCTGCCGCAGATTCAAACGTCCATGTTGGTATGGAAAGGCGCATGAGGATTGGCTCCTGAGATGGCTGACCAGAAGAGGGCGAACGCACTGGCTTGCCAGTAGTCGTCCTGTCCCAGCTCCGGTTGATCGACAAACAGTGATGCGCAGGCGAGGAACTGGCCCTGACACACCTCCAGCAACAGTGGCGCGGGGGCCTGCATCAGCTCGCCGCTGGCCTGCCCCTTTGCCAGCAGGGCAGGCAGAAAGCGCAGGGCATCGTTCAGGATCTGGCTGCGGGCCGGTCTGGCCAACAGCGGAGAGTGAAAGAAGCCGAGCACAAACTTGAGCTCATTGGGGTTAGCCTGCATCCACTCCATCGCCAGCTGCCAGTAGTGGCGGGTCTGGTCGTACAGCGGCAGGGTGGGATCTGCTTCATGGATGGCACTCCCCATCCGGGTTTTCACATCCTGATAGAGGGCGAGGATCAGCGCCTCCTTGCTCGGAAAGTGGTGGAACAGAGTACCGTTGGCCACCCCGGCCGCCTTGGCGATACGGGCTGTGGCGGCCCCCTGCAGGCCATCTTCGGCGCAGAGGGCGAGGGCGGCATCCAGGATCTGGCGGCGCTTGTCGGTCATGTTTTGTGGCTGCGGGATAGCCTGGTTCATGGTCATCTCCATCAGCGCAGGAAGAAGGCCATCATCAGCTTCTGGATCCAGCTGTGGTAGGGGGGATGGATCAGGGAGCCGGTGGTGAACTTGCCGCGGGTCAGCACGGTTTTCGCCTTGGAGAAGGTAAGAAACCCTTCGTGGCCGTGGTAGTGGCCCATGCCGGAGGCGCCGATGCCGCCAAACGGCACATCATCGGCAGCTACCTGAAACAGGCTTTCGTTGATGGCCATGCCACCGGAGTGGGTCTCCCGGGTCACCCGTGCCTGCAACTCGGGATCGAAGCTCATCAGATAGAGGGCCAGCGGGCGGGGCCGCTCAGCCACATAGGCGAGCGCCTCCTCCAGGGTGTCGTAGGGAATGAGCGGCAGCAGCGGGCCAAAGATCTCCTGCTGCATCACCTGACACTGACTTGGTACCCCGGTCAGCAGGTGGGGCACCAGCAGGCGACGCTGGTCATCGCGGGCCGGGCTGCCACAGGGGTGGAGCTGGGCACCCGCCTGCTCGGCTTCATCGAGCCAGCTGACGAGACGTTGATACTGGCGGTCGTTGATGATGGCGCCGTAGTCGGCGCTATTGAGCCCCTGCGGGTAGAGCTTGCTGAAGTGGCGGCGATAGGCGGCGATAAAGTTATCCACCTCGCTGCGGGGCAGCAGCACATAGTCGGGGGCGACGCAGATCTGCCCGGCGTTGAGGCTCTTGCCGAAGATCATCCGCTCGACCGCGGTGGCGACCGGCATGTCGGGGGCGATGAGACAGGGGCTCTTGCCACCCAGCTCAAGGGTGAGGGGGGTGAGCTGGGGCGCGGCGGCGGCCATCACCAGCTTGCCCACCATGGTGGAGCCGGTAAAGAGCAGGTGATCGAACGGCAGTGAGCTGAACGCCGCCGCCATCTGGGCATCCCCTTCGATGATGGCGATCTCGTTTTCGTCAAACACGCTGGTGAGCATGGTGCGCAGCACGGCGTTGGTATGAGGGGTGAACTCGGAGAGTTTCAGCATCGCCCGGTTGCCCGCCGCGATGGCGGTGATGAGGGGGCCAAGGCTCAGCATCACCGGAAAGTTCCACGGCACGATAATGCCGACCACCCCGAGCGGCTGGAAGTGCACCTCTACTTTGGCGGGGGCCAGCAGCAGGCCGGTGTGACGGCGGTGAGGCTGCATCCAGCGCTTGAGCCGCTTCTGGGTGTAGTTGATCTGCATGATGCAGGGCAGCACATCAGCGATCAGGCTGTCGTAGTGGCTGCGCTGGCCATAATCTGCTGCCAGCGCCTTGCACAGCTGCCCCTTGTGGGCGAGCAACGCCTGTTTGAGTTTGGTCAGCTGCGCCCGGCGCTCGGCCAGGGTAGGCATGGGGTGAGCCAGACTCGCCCGTTTGAGCCGCGCCAGCTGATCCGGCAGGGACAATTTGATGGCGAGGATATCCTCAGGAGTGTGTTGAAGCTGCGCCGCACCCATGTTGTTCTCCGCATGAAAAATGACCGACTGATTAGTCGGTCTAAATCTAGCTATTTGTTACCGGAATGTAAAGCTGGCAAGCTGTCTGCCGTTCACCACGAGCCGGACGCAAGAGAGAACTGTGTGTCTCCCCACACTTTTGTGGTTTGCTCGTTGGTGGCTTATCTAATAAGGGGTAGTTTTTGGCTATTAACCTACACGGAGAGAGCACTATGACCAGGGAACTGAACAGCTTGTTGGCCCGGCTTGAAGATGTGGTTGAGCGGATGCCGGATTGCTTCAACACCTACGAATTCGCCCAGAAGCTGGCACTGCAATATCAGCCGGAATTCTTTGCCGCGGGCCACTCTCTGGCCGAGCACGAGGGCAAGGTACTGCGGGTGCTGCACCAGAAGATCGCTGAGGCGCTGGCAGGCAGCGAGATGGTAATTGAAGGGGCGCTGCTCCCCTGTGTGACCCCCTGGGGAGAGAAATCCACCTCACCACGCTGGCACCGTAAACACTGAGGATCCGGTCAGGCAGATCACTGCCAGATAGCAGATAACGAACAACGATAAAGGGCGCGGCGCTGGCAACAGGGCCGCGTTTTTTTATGCTAATTGTCGCCAGCAGCGTGTCGTTGCCGGGAGCAAAGGCCCGGTCTGTGATCCCATGCCGGGATACGAGACCGTCAGCCGGGTAGACTCTCCCTTTTGTCGCAGGGTTTGTCACCGTAGGAATTTCTCATGACCCATAAAATCATTCTGGATACCGACCCGGGTATCGACGATGCCATGGCCATCCTGTTTGCCGAGGCCCACCCCGCCATCGAGCTGCTCGCCATCACCACAGTTTTTGGTAACGCCACCATCGACAATGGCACCCGCAACGCCCTCTGGCTCAAGCAGAAGTACGGCATGAAGGCGGATGTGGCCAAAGGCGCTGCCGCCCCGCTGCTGCGTGAGCCGGTCGGCCCCACCACCATAGTCCACGGCCCGAGCGGCTTTGGCGACATGGAGGCGGGAGAGGTGACTATCGCTCCGGATCCTCGCCCCGCTTGGCAATATATTGTCGAGGCGGTGAAAGCTGCGCCGGGGGAGATCACCCTGGTCACTATCGGCCCGCTCACCAATCTGGCGCTGGCGCTGCAACAGGCGCCCGAGATTGTCTCGCTGGTGAAACAGGTGGTGGTGATGGGGGGCGCCTTTGGCGTCAACGGCCATCGCGGCAACGTCACCCCTTATGCCGAGGCCAATATCCACGACGATCCCGATGCCGCCGACCGGGTCTTTACCGCCGACTGGCCGGTGGTGATCATCGGGCTTGACGTGACCCAGCAGAGCTTCTTCAGCAGCGTCTATCTGGATGAGCTCAGGGATAAGGCGGGGGAGCCGGGCCGCTTCCTCTGGGATGTGAGTTGCTTCTACCTGCGCTTCTACTCCGAGAAGCTGGGGCTCTCGGGTTGCCACGTGCACGACCCGTCCGCCATCGCCTATGTCATTGACCCGACCCTCTTTACCCTGCGCGAGGGGCCGGTACGGGTGATCACCAGCGGTCCGGCCATCGGCCACACCCTGCAAAAGTTCGATGGCAAGCGCCACTCCCACGATGACTGGGCAGCCTATCGCCCGCAGCAGGTCGGGGTGGCGGTGCGCGATGAAGCCTTGCTGGCGCTCTATCGCGAGACGCTGGTGGGCTGGGGCAAGGATTGCTGAGTAAAGAGGCGCTATTGCGCTGACGCGGGGGCTGTGATCGGCGCCAAACAATCGGAGCGCACGGCCGCTTATACTGCCTTATATCAAGAGCTTGGGAGGGATGAAGATGGCCTGGATTTCCTTGATCGTAGCGATAGCCCTGATCTGGTGGTTGATGAAGCTGGGGCGTGGTGCCCTGTTCGAGATCCGCCTTGCCCCCGGCAAGGTAGTGGTCAAGCAGGGCAAGGTGTCACCCGCCTTTATTGAGCATGCCAAGCAGATCCTGCGTCACGACACGGTGCGCGGTCGCATTGTGGGGCAGCGCGATGGCGATGGCGTCAAGCTGATCTTCTCCCGATCCATCCCCGAGCCGGTGGCCCAGCGGTTTCGCAATATCTTCC
The DNA here is from genome assembly GCF_000801015.1 of Aeromonas sp. ZOR0001. Taxonomy (NCBI): domain Bacteria; kingdom Pseudomonadati; phylum Pseudomonadota; class Gammaproteobacteria; order Aeromonadales; family Aeromonadaceae; genus Aeromonas; species Aeromonas sp. ZOR0001. The sequence continues at coordinate 144,585 of NZ_JRJY01000110.1, forward strand.
CCTATGGCGATTACCGCCAGCCAACGGCGCCGCTGCCGGGGCCCAAATCCCGCAAGGGATAAGCACCGGAACGTGGTTCATCAATAGCAAACGGGCCTCCAGTGGAGGCCCGTTTTTTATGGCACTTGGCCAAGAGAGAGCTGACAGCCCTTACTCCTTGCCGTGCAGCTCGCGCTGGGCCTTGACCGCCGCCGCCTTGACGGCGGTGCCTTCATTGCCCCAGGAGGCGCGCAGGGTGTTGACCAGCTCGGCGAGCCGCTCGTCATCCATGGTCCAGCCATAGCCCGGCATGTGGTAACCCAGATGGCCGTGGGTGACCGGTGTTTCGGCGCCGTGCAGCAGCACATTGATCAGGCTCGACGGATCGCTCGCCAGCACGGTGCGGTTGTTCACCAGCGAGGGGATGACGTGGTCATTGCCCTGGCCGTTGACCCCGTGACAGGTGGAGCAGTACATGGCGTAGTCCGCCTTGCCGCTTGCACTGGCGTAGGCGCGGGCCCCTTTCTCCGCCATCGGCTCATCTTTCAGATCGGTCAGATAGGTGGCGATGCTGGCCAGATCGGCGTCGCTGAAATACTGACTGCTGTGAGTGATCACTTCCCCCATGGGGCCCGCGACCGCTTCATGTTGGCTGCGGCCGGTTTTCAGCAGGTCGATCAGCGCCTGCTTGCTGTAACGGCTGCCACGAATGTCGGGGGCATACCAGCCATCCAGCGCCGCACCGCTCAGGTAGACGGGATCCGCCTCGGTCAGCGCTTTCTCCTGCATGCCAAGCCCGCGCGGAGTGTGGCAGCTGCCGCAGTGGCCGGCACCCTGCACCAGATAGGCGCCGCGGTTCCACTCTTCGCTCTTGCCTGCGACCAGGGTGAAGCGGCTGTCATCGTGGTAGATCCAGTTCCAGCCCATCAGCGGCCAGCGCATGTTGAGGGGCCAGGGGATGTCGCTCTCCTTGTTGGCGATGGCCAGCGGTTGCACCTCCTTCATCAGATAGTGATAGAGATCTTCGAGATCCTTATCGCTCATCTTGGCGTAGGCGGTGTAGGGCATGGCCGGATAGAGGCGATGGCCATCGCGGGCCACCCCTTCGCGCATCACCTTGATGAACTCCGGCAGGCTGTAGTTGCCGATACCGTGGGTCTTGTCGGGGGTGATGTTGGTGGCAAATACGGTACCGATGGGGGTCGGGAACCCTTTGCCGCCCGCCAGCGGCTTGCTGGTTTCGCTGGTGTGACAGGCGGCGCAATCGCCCAGCTTGGCCACGTATTCGCCTGCCGACATGGCGGGGGCTGCGTTGGCGGCAAGGGTCGGCAGGGCCAGCAGCAGGGCGCTGGCGGTCAGTGACAGGGCGCGGCTCATTGGGCACCTCCCTTGCTCATGGCAACCAGCTCGTTGACGGCGCGCCACGCTTCGTCGATGGCGGCGTGGGCGTAGGGGCTCCAGCCTGCATCCGAGTTGGCGATGGTGATGTTGCCGATTGGCTGGCGACCCAGTTCAATCCATTTTTCGCACTGCGCTTCGTCATCAAACAGGGTGTTGGTGACATAGGAGTAACCGTGAGACCAGCGGTTGACCGTGATGGCGAGGATATCCTGCTCATGGTTGAAACCGGCGCTGCCGAGCATCCCCTGCAACTGTTCGCGGATCATCTGCTCATGCTGTTCGAACGGCATGCCGAGGATCATGGCGCGCCCCTTGCGGGACTGTTCTCGGGCCGAGAGGCCGCTGCCCGGCAGGGTCGGCACATAGACCATGTGCAGGCACATCGGCTGATCCGGGCTCTTGGGATGCTCGTAGCCACCCATACTGACCGGATAGTCGAGCTTGACTCGGCTGTAAGGGGCGGCGGGGGAGTAGACCTCGTGCACCCCCAGCTTGACGAAGGCTTGCCAGTTCTTGATCACCACCTTGGTGTAGACCAGCGGCGCCTTGGCATTCTGGCGCAGCGCCTCCTTCTGGGGCTCCGGCATCTCGGGCACCATGTAGGGGATCATCATGTTGTAGCCAGCCATGATCGACTGCTTGGCCCGCACCCGGTGCAGTTTCCCCTCCTTGATGTAGGTGACATCCACCGCCAGCTTGCCATCGGCGAGGCGCACGTTTTTCGCCTGCAGGGCAGTACTGCCAAGGCGCAGCTGCACCTTGTGCTCCGGCAGGTCGAGTTTGCTGTAGTCAAACTTGGCCAGCACCACATCCTGCATGGTGTGACCCGGCGCCACCTGCGGAATGAGCTTGCGCACCATCAGGCGGGTGAGACCGGCGTTGCCATCGGGGAAGTGGAAGATGTAGGGGTCGTCCAGTTCCGCCTGCTCCTCGGCATCCAGCGGCGTCAGATTGAGGCCGTCGAACCCCGGCAAGGCGCAGAGGCGCGCATCGGCGCAGGCGGTGGCGTCGATGCCGACCGCCTGGAAGTCGTTGGTGCGCTGCTGGAAGTAAGTGATCGCCCGCTCGCTGAGGCCCACTTTATCGCGCAGGAAGGTGGTGTAGCTGTTGCGAGTCACCCACTCATCCTGCTGCTCGCGGGTCATGCCGCTCAGGTAGTCTATCTTCGATTCGTGCAGGGCCAACAGGGCGGCTTTGTCGGCATCATCGAGGGGGAAGTCACCGATAAACTCTGCCAGTGGTCGGCCGTTCAGGCGATCGCGGGGGATATCGTCCGCCACGTTGTGACCCGGATCCCCGTTCACTATCTTGTTGACGCCAAAGTGCTTCTCGTCGAAATAGACGCCGCGGCTGAGCCCCAGATCCGGATAGAAGGTCTGCTGGAAACCGGCGGCCAGCTCGTCGATGTTGACCTCCAGCGCCTTGAGCAGACCGAGCGCCACCGGGCTGTAGACCGAACGCGGTGATTGCAGGGACTCACTGCCGCCGTAACCCAGACGCAGGCCATCGGGGGTGGTGAACTCGTTGCGCTTGGCGTGGCCGCCAAAGTCGTCGTGGTTGTCGAGCAGCAGGATCTTTTTATCCGCGCCGAGCAGTTGCTGATAGAAGCAGGCGGCGGCCAGACCGCTGATCCCGGCGCCGACGATCACCAGATCGTACTCCCCTTCAAGGGGAATATTGGCAAAATCATACTGCTTGCCGTCACGGGCGATACTGTGGGCCGGTTCGAAGGAGCCCGGGTGGTTGCCGCGCAGGCCGGTGAGGGCGGGCGGGTAGGCCAGGGTTTTATCCGCCAGCGTGCTGCCGCCTTCGGCAGCCTTGAGCAGATTGATGGGGGCGACGCCTGCCGCAATGGTGATGGCAACGCCGTTGAGAAAATCTCTGCGTGTAATACTCATGGCTATCCCTGTGTTAGGAGAAGTAATGAATAAGTGGATTCATTATGGGAGGGAGACACAGATCCTGTTCAGGATTGGGCGCCGAATCTACCGCTATCCTCACGCTGAGTCCATACGATTGCTAATGGATTATTAAGCACCATTTTCCTGCTTGTGACGAGAGTGATGCGCTGATGGGGGAGATTTGCCCTGTTGCAGGGCAAATTATCTTCCGGCTCGGTCGGTCAATGATTGCCGCAGCTGATTAGTTTGGGAGGCGTTCGGGCATCATTGTCGACTCGGGGGGATGATCGCGCTAAGCTCTTAACTACTTGTTTTATCGACTCTCTTTTTATTCATAGGCATAAAGGCCACTCAGGAGGCGCAATGAACTGGTACATCTCGGTCCTCAAGCAATATGCGGTATTCAGCGGGCGGGCCCGTCGCACCGAATACTGGATGTTCGTGCTGTGCAACGTCATCGTCATGTTGCTGCTAGGCATGGTGGACAAGCTGATTGGCGGCGACAATGAGCTGATCAGCTCCATCTATTCGCTGGCGGTGCTGCTGCCCTCGCTGGCGGTGGCGGCCCGTCGCCTGCACGATACCGACCGCAGCGCTTGGTGGCTGCTGCTCGGGCTTATCCCCATTATCGGCACCCTGGTGCTTATCTACTTTATGGTTTGCAACGGTCAGCAGGGGCCAAACCGCTTCGGTGATGATCCCAAAGCGGCCCCCTCACAGGGCTTTATCGTCAGCTAACGGGCGCGGCTTGGCCAATCATCGGTCAATAAAAGAGAGGGAGGCATCGCGCCTCCCTCTCTTTTTCGTGTTGATGGCCGATCAACGCTCGATCAGCGGGGCGGAGCGGTAGCTCCACATGCCGTAGGTGCGCAGGGCGTCGCGGTAGATGCCGAGCAGCTCGCTCTCGCTCGGGGTAGCCAGCTCCTCGAGGGGCTTGTCGGGGTAGCTGACGCTCGCCACCTTGATGTTGGCCGGACCAATCTGGTCGCAGGCGATTTCCAGCACTGTCTGGCCGCGACGTACATGGCTGGCGGAGCTTACCAGCACCGCATAGTCAATCTGGTGGCGGGCGAGGGCATAGGCGCTGTAGAGGGCGTTATCCACCGTGCTGGTGGCGTAGTTCTCTTCAATCAGGCGGCTGCGGTCGATGCCATGGTTGGCCAGCCAGTCAGCCATCAGCTTGCCCTCGGTCTGGCGGTTCTGGGGCACGCCACCGGTCAGGATGATCAGCGCCTCCGGGTCGGCCTTGGCCAGCGCCAGAGTGGTTTGCAGGCGGCCCAGCAGGATCTTGTCCATGCTGCCGTCGGGATTGAGGGCGTAGCCCAGAGTGACGATGGCGCGTTTGCCCTCCCTGCTGGCCTTGACCTGATCCTCGGTCAGTTCGGTCTGCAGCGGGGCGGCGGTGATCCGCTGCACTCGGACGATGATCTCCTCCAGATCGGCAGCCCGGCCACTGTTGCGATCCGCCACTTTCGCCAGATAGCTGCGGGAAGCCTCCTTGTTACCCTTCACCAGCTGCCAGATGGCGAGATAGCTGTTGATGTCGAGATCATCGGGGGCGACAGCCTGCGCCTGCTCCAGCAAGGTGATGGCGCGGCTCAGGTTGCTGTTGTAGATCTGGGCGTTGGCTGCCGAGATGAGCAGGTCGGTGCGGTAGGGTTCAAGCTGGTAGGCGGCCAGCAGCCGCTCGGTCACCAACTCCATATTGCTCGGCATCTTGGCGGTAAAACCGGCGTGGGAGATCTTGGCTGGCGACTTGTAGATCTGCAGCGCTTCGCCGAGCAACATGTCCACCGCTTGGCGTTTGCTGACCAGGGTATTGAGGTCGTGCTCCATTTGCATCGAGCTCTCGGCCGCTTGCAGGGCGAGGGGGGAGAGCGCCAGCAGGCCGCCGAGGGTGAGGGCTAGAAGGGTCTGTTTCATCAAAAGGTCCTCTGTCGGGCTGAATCGCGCCGTGGCGCAGCGGCTTGTGGGCCGATGGGATAAGGCAAATGTGCGTCAATTCAGTCTGTTAGTGCCAAAGAGAGGGCAATATACCAGCTAACGGCGTGGCAAACTGTGAGTCGGGGCGAGTCGTCGGGTGATGCCACACCAGTGGCCGCAAAAGTGGCCGCAACGGATCAGCTGCCATCTGAAAGGGACAGGGGGAGCGTGACTCCCCCTGCTGGGAGGGGCGCTGGCCCCTCCCTCTATCTATCGCGATGCAAGATAGATGGGGTGTCAATCTATCTGCTGATGAGTATTCGCGGTCAGTTCCACATCGGGGAGATGCGAGCTTCCAGCGTCTCTTGCTGCTCTTCGGGCATATCGCTGAAGAAGTTGAGCTGGGTTTGCTCCTCCACCTCGCGTACCGAGACCCGGTAGTCGGCGATCTGGCTGATGGGCACCTCTTCCTGCGGCATGATAAAGGCGATGGCCTGCAGTCTGGCCGGGTCCATCACGATCTTGTAGTAGGCGCTCGGGATCGCCACACCCTGACCGATGGACTCTTCAGAGCCGGTAAAGATGGGGCCGGTGATCACCTGCACATCCTTGCGGGAGACTGCCCACTTGTTCACCTTGTCCTCCAGCACGCGCCACGCCTTCTGGTTGAGCACCCCGATCTGAGGTGTCATGTTGCTCAGCAGGAAGCTCTCTTTCATGGTGTTCTTGTTCGATTTCATGTCCCCCGCTGGGGCCTGATGGCCACGGTCGTAGCCCGAGCCCTTGTAGTCGGAGAGGGTGGCGCGATAAGCGACCGGGATCTCCCTGTCCTCGGCGAAGGCATCCTTGCGGGGCACTGTGCCCTGTGCGCTCTGGGCCGTCATCCGGTAGGAGACCCAGTCCGCCACCTTGTAGTCGTAGTTGTAGCCGACGGCATACCCTTCACGGCAGAGCTTCTGATCCGATTCGGAGGGCAGGCCAAAGCGCACGTGCTCACCGCACTCCCAGTGGGCGGCCAGCAAGGGGGTGGCAGTGAGGGTGAGGGTAACAGCCAGAACCAATTTATTGATTTTTATCATTTTTGTGATGCTCCAGTTTAGTAGGCGGAGCCATTTGACATGAGATCTGACCAGCGCTTCAATTGCTGTTTTTTTACACGTCACCGTTCTGTGACGGCTCGCCAAGATCCGTGATGTGACTGGTTAATATGTTTTAAATCAGTGGCTTGGTCGGTGGGATGATATGCGGTTGCTCGGCAGACAACGAAAAGGGGCCCGCGATGGGCCCCTTGTGATGAGCTGTCTGACTGCTATCAGGCGGCGTTTGCCTTGTTGCCCAGCGTGCGGGCCAGCAGTGCTTCCGGATTGTGGATCGCCTCCTTGGTCTTCACATCGATGACCTCGATATTGGTGAAACGCTCGCGGTTTTTGATCGCCACATCGTGGGCGAAGATGACGCAGCGGGCGTTGGCGACATCCTTGGCGGTAATGCGGTTGATGATGCCGTTGGCGCCCTGGGTCTCGACCTTGATCTTGATCCCCTGCTGGGCAGCGGCCTTCTGCAGGCTTTTGGCGGCGAGGAAGGTGTGGGCAACGCCAGACGGGCAGGCAGTGATGGCCAGTACGTCTGCTTCTCCTTCCGCTTCAATGACTTCGAAGCTGGTTTGGGTGGTAGTGACGTCATCTTCTTCGCTCACCGGCTTCTTCAGCAGGTTGACGATGATGGCGGTGGTCAGGGCGCCGAGGATGGTACCCAGGATGTAGCCCATCTTGCCTTCAACAACCGGCAGGACAATCCAGCCACCCCAGGGGGCGTGGTTGATACTGTGCATCATGAAGCCGGTGATGTTGCCGACGATGCCGCCTGCGACGATTGCCGGGATAACACGCATGGGGTCAGCAGCGGCGAACGGGATAGCACCTTCACTGATACCGATCATGCCCATGATGGCGGCCGCTTTACCGGATTCACGCTCCTCTTTCTTGTAACGCTTCGGAGACATAAAGGTCGCCAGCGCCATACCCAGCGGCGGCACACAGATGGCGATACCGACGCCGCCCATCAGCCAGGGCTGGGTGTTGACCTGAGTCTGGGCAAACAGGGTAGCAACTTTGTTGACCGGGCCGCCCATATCGAAGGCGGTCATACCACCGAGAATGGCACCCAGCATCACTTTACCTGAGCCCGCCATGCTGGAGAGCCAGTGGTTCATCCCTTCCATCATGGCGGCGATCGGGGCACCGATCCCCCACATCACGATGCCACACACCAGGAAGGTACCGATCAGCGGATAGATGAAGATGGAGCCAAGGGAGGTCATGGAGTCAGGCAGCTTGATCCGTTTGAGCTGATTGACCACGAAACCTGCGATAAAGCCCACCAGAATGGCGCCGAGGAAACCGGTTTGATAGTGCTGTACGGCAATCCAGGAGCCGATCATGCCCGGGGCCAGGCCCGGCTTGTCAGCCAGCGAGTAGGCGATGTAGCCACCCAGTACGGCGGTAAACAGGGTCAGACCGGCGATACCCATGGTCGCCATGTCTTTGAGGAAGCCCGCTTCCGGCACGGCGCCCTTGCCGCTCATCATCACCGACAGTGACAGCAGCACACCGCCTGCCACGATGAAGGGGATCATGTGGGAAGTACCAAACAGCAGGTGCTGCTTCATGGTGTTGAGGCGATCCTTGAAGGTGCGATCGGTGGGTTCAACCGGAGCAGTGGCAGCCGGTTTGGCGGCAGGGGCGGGTTTTTCCATTTTCGGGCCTTGCTTGAGCAGAGTCAGGGCTTGCTCGACGGTAGTGGCCGCCTTCATCTGCTCGATAAAACCCGGCTCCAGCAGACGGGTAGAGAGCTCCGCCAGCACTTCGATATGGTGGTTGGCGCCGCCATCTGGGGAGGCGATCATGAAGATCAACTGGGTCGGTTTGCCATCTTCGGCGCCGTACTCGATACCTTGGCGGCTGACACCGATGGCAATGGCCGGACGACTGACTGCCTTGCTCTTGGCGTGGGGCAGGGCGACACCCTGCTCGAAGCCGGTGCAGTCCAGCTGCTCGCGGGCCCAGATATCCTTGACGAATTGCTGTTGATCAGACACGGCGCCATCGCGCGCCAGCATCTGTGCCATCTCGTCGAATAGCGCCTCCTTACTGGTGGCCTTCAACTCCAGGCAGATGAGTCTGCCGTTGGTCATGGTGGGTAACATATTACTCTCCTGGCTCCGTTGCCGAGCCGCATGATGGGGGGAACAATTGACCTGGATATTGTTCTCCCGTTGGCGCGGTGCCGAAATCGGAGAAATGTGCCGTTTACTGGATTTTTGTGCTGCGCAAGTCGTCATGTGACCCAGCTCGCATATCATCATGAAAGCAAATTCATACCGATATTTTTATTTTTTTAAATAAAAACAATGGATTGTGAATGTGTCTTGCTACTTGCATGAGTGCAACGAAAAGGTTTCGCCTTCGGAGGTATGGAGATTTGTGTGCTGCTTTGAGGGCGGAAAATGTGAAGGTGCTGGCAAAACGCGTTGAGAGAACAATCAGAAAGAGGGAGAGCAGCTCTTGATGTGAGTCAATCCCTCCACTGATCACTTGTTATGTGCAGCATGGGTGTCTTCGGGTTTTGTATGGTTCTTTATTTGACAAAGCCCGCCACTTTTATGGATGGCGGGCTGTTTAGTGCTTCAGCCTTATTGAGCTGATTAATGAGAGGAGGAGAATCGGGCGTTATGTCCGAAACTTGCGTACAACCTCCTGCAGTTGTGTTGCCAACAGGTTGAGGTCGTTGCAAGCCTGAGCCATTTGTTTGGCGCCGGTCGCCACTTCTTCCGAGGCATTGCTGATGTTGACTACATTGCGATTGAGCTCCTCGCTTACCGCCCCCTGCTCTTCAGTTGCGGTGGCAATCTGAATATTCATGTGGGAGATACTGTTAACCGAGCTGCTTATTTCGGCAATAGAGGCTCCCGCTTCGCGAGCAGTGTGGACCGTCTCGGACATCATATCCTGACTCTGTTGCATGGTGACGCCCGCTTCGTTAGCACGCTGCTGCAGTTCGGAGATGATGTGGTTGATCTGGGAAGTGGAGTCTTGGGTTCGTTTGGCCAGAGTGCGGACTTCATCTGCTACCACGGCGAAACCACGACCTTGTTCACCGGCTCGGGCTGCCTCGATTGCTGCATTCAGTGCCAGCAGGTTGGTTTGCTCGGCAATCCCCTGAATGACTTCAAGCACCATGCCGATATTTCGGCTGTCATCACCCAGCTGGCGGATCACCAGGGCAGTCTCTTCGATGGCGGTAGCCACCTTTTCAATCCTGCCGATTGAGTCATTGACGGTCTCGCTGCCTTGTGCGGCTGTGTCGCTGGCCGACGTTGCTGCGCTGGCGGCGTCGTTGGTGTTGCGGGCCACCTCCTGTACCGTGGCTTGCATCTCGTTCATGGCTGTGGCCAGCTGATTGAGCTCATGCTGCTGGGCACCCATGTTGTTGGCCGATTGCTGTGCCACCGCGCTGATCTCTTCGGCGGCCGCGCCCAACTGCACTACCGAGCCGGAGACCTCGTTGACCAGCATGCGCAGATTGGATTGCATCTCGTTGAACCCTTGAGCCAGCTTACCCAGTTCGTCATGGGAGAATTGCTTCATGTCGAGTTGGCTGGTGAGGTTGCCTGCCGCCACCTGGCGGGTCTGCTCCAGCAGGGTCATCACAGGATTTCGGATCTGCCGGATCAGCAACCAGGCCACAATAACGACGAACAGCAAGGTTAGCGCACCGACTGTAGTGCTCAGCAGTTTTGCCCGTTCATAGGAAGCCTCACTCTGCTTGGTCAGCAGGTTGGCAACCCGATCGTTCTCCTTGCGAAGCTCCAGACCATCCTGTCCGGCCTGCTCGAGGGCTGCACGAGATTCGTTTTTGATCAGCGACTGCACCTTGGCAATATCTCCCTGCCGTATGGCTGTTTCCAAGTCACCATGGGCTGAAAAATATTTGGCTGCTGCAGTTTTCAGCTCTGCAAACATGTTGCGATCTCGCTCCGACACGAAAGGCATCGATCCATACCGTTGCTCGGCGGCCATATACTGACTCTTTGCCGCTTCGAAAGACTGTGTGCTGCTGTTGAGGGAGTCGGGATCCTTGCCCAGTGCATCTATCACCATGTTCAGTTCGGCACGGCGCGCGTCCAGCAAGGACACATGCATCTGGCTGGATGCCCGGATGGAGGGAACGATATTATCGCTGACCTCACTGGCGTCACGGTAAATATTGGAGAGTTGTAAAGTGGCAAACCAGGCAAAACCCAGCATCAACAAAGCGAGAGTGGTAAACGCCATGGTCAGCTTTTGCCCAATTGTCATTTTTGTCAGCATATATCCTCTTTTATCTATTTTTGTCAGGGGATCTTTGTGTGAAATTTATAGCGGCGAATAGATGTGATACCTTAAAAATAAATCAAATAAAAGAGATCTTAATCACAGAGGGTATTTAAGGTCTATTTCTTTACTGCAATGAGGTTTGGCTGGCATATCAAAAAATAAATATCAAATCTCTCATTATCCTGCCTTTAAATTGATTGGATTGTCAGTTAATGCGGCCTGGCTTTTTTACGGATTACGTCAACTTAAAGTAGAGTTAAAAATAAATCTGTTTATATATCAGTGTTTTAATGTTGATTTCTTATGCTGTTATTCTCAGCAAAGATCGAATGGTCTGCTTGGAATTAAATTATAGAACGACTAAAAAATAGGGCCGCATCTCGAAAAATCAAAAGAGAACCCTTTCGTTTGCATTATTAATGGTTCTGTATGACTACGGCTGCTAAATGTTTACAGACCGAATGATGATGGCCTGGGAAAGGTTTAATGGCGATGCATCTATGTGCTGTTTTAGCTTTCATCAGGGGGTGAAAATAGTAGAGAGTAGAGTTGTTATTTTTATTGCCTCCATTTTTTCGGATACTCAGAGTGTCGCCGTTGCTTGTGCAGGCTGGAATTTTCTTCGTATCAGCAAACCCAGTCATCTGCATCAGGGTAGCGCCAAGCTTGGGCGACAAACCTGTGGAGCTGGTTGTGGGCAGGATGCAGTCAGGGATGGACTTCAGAGCGAGATGCCTGAAGGAAGGTAGGCATAAGAGAGCAGTAGAGATACAGACGGACTTGACTGGTAGGCCATATTGCTCTGTTGGGAGGGGGAGGCATATTCCCCCTCCAACGAGAGTCGGCTCTTATGTTGATTAGCAGCGGTTGCCGGCGCGGGCGACCCGTCCTTCGGCCAGCAGTTGATAATTGCCAGTCGCTGCAGGAATAAAGGCTGATTGCCCCTTTTCCAAACGCAGTGACTGTTCGCCCTGCTTGAGGGTCACTGTGTCATCGATGGCAAAGAGGATCTCGGCGCTGGCAGTGGTGAGCTGATGCTCGCCAGCCGGGTAGACGCTGAAAGTGAAGTCAGGTACCGGCACGTCGAAGTGCTGTACCGCACCATCACAGCGGGGGGCCAGCAGGATCTGGTCGTCCGGCTTGGGCAAGCAGCGCGTGCAGTCCAAGAGCTCTGCCACGTCGATGTATTTGGGGGTGAGGCCGGCGCGCAGTACGTTGTCCGAGTTGGCCATGATTTCGAGGCCGGTGCCGCGCACATAGGCGTGCGGGGTACAGGCATCGAGGAACATCGCCTGACCGGGTTGGAGGGTCACCACGTTCAACAGCAGCGGCGAGAAGAGGCCCACATCTCCCGGGTACTGGGCCGCCAGACTGGTGATGAGGGCAAACGTCTCCTCATCCTGATGGGCGGCGGCATAGGTTAGCAGCCCTGCCAGCGCCTCCTCCTTGCGCGCCCCTTCCAGTACCAGCAGCTGGTGGAAGAAGTGCTGCAGGCCCGCTTCATTCTGGCTGGCGGCAAGGGCTGCGGTCAGATCGGCGATGGCCGCCAGATTGACCCGCTCGAACAGTGCCAGAATGGCGGGAATGGCGCGAAAGCCGTTCATCGCCTGATAGGGGGTGAGGGCAAAGACCAGCTCCGGCTTATGGTTCGGGTCTTTGTAGTTGCGATTGCTCGCCTTGATATCGATGCCTGCGGCCTCCTCTTTGGCAAAGCCTGCTTCGGCCTGAGCCTTGCTCGGGTGCACCTGAATGGAGAGAGCCTTCTCGGCACACAACACCTTGAACAGGAACGGCAGGCTGCCAAAACGGGCGAAGGTGGCCTCACCCAGCGCAGCGGCCGGGGCCCGGTCGATCACCGTAGAAAGCTTTTGCACACTGCCCGCCAGCGTTACCTCGGAGCAGCCGTTGGGATGGGCGCCCATCCAGAGCTCGGCCTGGGGTTTGCCTTGTGGGTTGGGAATGCCAAACAGGGTGGTGAGGGAGTCATGACTGCCCCAGTCATAGCCTTGAATCGGGTTTTGCATCAACAGAAAGGAGGGCAGATCGCTACTGCTCATAAGGGACGCCTCGTCTAGTTTGAAGAAAATCGGGTGCAGAAAAGGGTGGCATTACTGCTGTGGACCGGACTATAACATGGGCGGTCGTGCGCGCCGCAACCGCTTGCCTCTCTCTTGATCAGGATCACCATGTCTCTCATCTTCAGCCAACTGCTCGACGGAGCCCTGAGCGAACAGGTTCCATTTGACCAAATCTGGTTTGCCAGTGAACAGGGGGTGCCACCCAGTTTCAGCTATCAGGTCAACTTTCCCCGCCTCGAGCTGGTCTTTAGCGGCGAGTATCTCAACCAAATTTGGGACAGGGAGGAGGGGGTCAGAGAGATCAGTGTATTGCCGGGACAGGCGCTCTATATCCCTCCCAACGGCTGGAACAAGCCGCTTTGGACCACCGACTGCTCGGTGCTGAGCCTGCTGTTTGGCAAACGCCAGCTGGGGTTCAGTCTGGTGAGCAAGCGCCGTGAAGATCCGGACTTTTTCGATGTGCAAAAGCACAGCATCATGGCGCGGGCTGGCCATGTAATCGAACACATTCTGGCTGCTCTCAATGTGCTGACCGAGGATCCCGGTCGCTCCCCCACCGATGATCACCTGCTGCAGGCCCTGCTGGCGAGTGCCCGTCAGCTGTTGCTGGAGTCCGCCACGGATCGGCCACGGGGGGCAGAGCTCTTTCACGGGATCTGCATCTATATCCAGGAGAACTTTCACCGTCCCATCACCCGTGACTCCATTGCCCACCGCTTCAACGTTTCAGCCAGCCATCTCTCCCACCTGTTTCGCGAGCAGGGTCATATGCGCCTTGCCGATTACATCAGCTGGGTGCGGATCGATCGGGCCAAATTCATGCTGAAAAAGTACCGCTTTCGTCTTGAAGAGGTGGCCAGTCGCTGCGGTTACAGTGACGTGAACTACTTCTGCCGGGTGTTCAAACAGAAGACCGGTTTGACCCCTTCCCAGTACCGTTCCCTGAGTCAGCCGCAGGCGGCGGCCAGCGAGCTGGAGGGATAACGGGGCTGTGTCGGGAAGGCGTGGTGACGGCGCACTGGCGGGTGGCTACCTCTTTGGTCTGACATGCTTTCTTGTCGTTTTATTATGAAAATGAATGGGCTAAGATGGCCGCGCGCAACAAACAAGTTGATAACAAACGGAAGTTAGGAGATGCCGATGGAAAGCAAAGTAGTAATCCCGACCCAGGGTCAAAAAATCACAGTCGATGCCAACGGCAAGCTGCAGGTTCCCAACCATCCGATCATTCCGTTTATTGAAGGGGATGGCATCGGTGTTGACGTAACCCCGGCCATGTTGAATGTGGTGAATGCTGCGGTCGAGAAAGCCTACAAGGGCGAGCGCAAGATCGCCTGGATGGAGATCTATACCGGCGAGAAATCGACTCATGTCTATGGCGAAGGTGCCTGGCTGCCGGCCGAAACCCTGGATTTCATTCGCGAATATTGCGTGGCCATCAAGGGCCCGCTGACTACTCCGGTCGGTGGCGGTATTCGCTCCCTCAACGTAGCCCTGCGTCAGGAGCTGGATCTCTACATCTGCCTGCGCCCGGTGCGTTACTACGACGGCACCCCGAGCCCGGTGAAACGTCCTGATCTGACCGACATGGTGATCTTCCGCGAAAACGCCGAAGACATCTACGCCGGCATCGAGTGGAAGGCCGACAGTGCCGAAGCGAACAAGGTGATCGCCTTCCTGCAAAACGAGATGGGCGTGAAGAAAATTCGCTTCCCCGAGTCCTGTGGTATCGGCATCAAGCCGATGTCCAAGGCCGGTACCGAGCGTCTGGTGCGTGCCGCCATCGAGTATGCCATCGACAATGATCGCGACTCCGTGACTCTGGTGCACAAGGGCAACATCATGAAGTTCACCGAAGGTGCCTTCAAGGATTGGGGTTATGCTCTGGCTCAGAACGAGTACGGTGCCCAGCTGATTGACGGCGGCCCCTGGTGCTCCTTCAAGAACCCGAAAACCGGCAAGACCATCGTCATCAAGGATGTCATCGCCGATGCCTTCTTGCAGCAGATCCTGCTGCGTCCGGCCGAGTATGACGTCATCGCCTGTATGAACCTCAATGGCGACTACATCTCCGACGCGCTGGCCGCTCAGGTAGGCGGTATCGGTATCGCGCCGGGTGCCAACATCGGTGACGGCGTGGCCCTGTTCGAAGCGACCCACGGTACTGCACCTAAGTATGCCGGTCAGGACAAGGTCAATCCGGGCTCCCTCATCCTCTCCGCCGAGATGATGCTGCGCCACATGGGTTGGGTCGAAGCGGCCGATCTCATCATCAAGGGGATGGAAGCGGCGATCCGCAACAAGACCGTCACCTATGACTTCGAGCGTCTGATGGAAGGGGCCACCCTGCGCTCCTGCTCCCAGTTTGCTCAGGACATGATCGACCAGATGTAATCTGCTGCTTGCCAGAAACGCAAAACCGGCGCCATGTGCGCCGGTTTTTTTATCGCGAAAGAGTGCAGGGGCTTATTGCGCCTGCTCTACGTGTTGCTGATAGCGTTGCTGCCATTTGCTGGTTTCTGCTTCATCACCCTGGGCCTTCCAGAAGGCGCAGATGGTGTTGGCAAGTTCCGAAGCCATCGCGTGATCTCCGTCACGTCGACTCATCAGATAATCTCCCAGCCAGCTTTGATATTGTTTCATTACCCGATCTCCTTATCTCATGTGCCCATGAGGGTGCCCACCTTGACGGGAGCCTGTCGGCTCATCCTGGAGGAAACATCATCAGACATGATGGTGCAAAGTCACGACCCGGGCAGAGAGCCCGATGGGCAATCTGGCGGCGAACGTGACGCGAGATGTCAAAAAATGAGCGCCATTTTAGCACAAACTGACCAACTTGGGGAAATTGTCGCCATGGATTGCGACAGAACTGCCCCATCCCCTTGTTCCCAAAACAGAAAACCCGCCGTGATGGCGGGTTTATTTGCAGATAAATGTGGCAAAACAGCCTAGATCTTGGTGCTGGCCAGGTACTTTGTCATCTCTTCGGCGGGCACCATGCCACCGCCGGTGGCCCACACCAGATGGGTGGCCTGTGCCATGGTTGCGGCATCGAAACCGCGCCCGGTGAGCCACTCGGGATTGGCCGCCACGCGCCACGGGCCGGCCATACCAGCCAGAGCGGAGGGCTCGAGTGTGATCTGCTCATCGCGCGCCAGCAGTCCGAGCAGGTCATACATCTCCTGATCGCTCAGGGTGTAGAAGCCATCGAGCAGCCGTTCCATGGCGCGGCCGACGAAGCCGGAGGCGCGTCCTACCGCGAGGCCGTCGGCTGCGGTGAGGTTATCGATGCCCAGATCCTGCACCGCAATGGCATCATGCAATCCGGTGTGGACCCCCAGCAACATGCAGGGGGAGTGAGTGGGCTCGGCGAAGAAGCAGTGAACGTTGTCTCCGAACGCGAGCTTGAGACCAAAGGCCACGCCGCCCGGGCCGCCACCCACGCCGCAAGGGAGGTAGACAAACAGCGGGTGGTCGGCATCCACCTTGATACCCATCTGGTCGAACTGCGCTTTCACCCGCTCGCCCGCCACCGAGTAGCCGAGGAACAGGGTGCGGGAGTTCTCGTCGTCGATAAAGAAGCAGTTGGGATCGCGCTCGGCCTCTTTGCGCCCCTGTTCCACCGCCACCCCGTAATCTTCGGCATATTCGACCACGATGACGCCGTGTTCGCGCAGCTTGCGCTTCTTCCACTCCCGCGCATCGGCCGACATGTGGACGGTGACGGTAAAGCCGAGCTTGGCGCTCATGATGCCGATGGACATGCCAAGGTTGCCGGTGGAGCCCACTGCGATGCTGTACTGGCTGAAGAACTGGCGAAACTCGTCGCTGAACAGTTTTCGGTAGTCATCCTCTTCGCAGAGAAGTCCCGCCTTGATCGCCAACTGTTCGGCGTGAGTCAGCACCTCGTAGATACCGCCACGGGCCTTGATGGAGCCGGAGATGGGCAGGTGACTGTCTTTTTTCAGCAGCAGCCGACCGGTGACCTCAACCCCGTAGCGCCGGTTGAGCGTAGCCTGCATCGCCGGAATAGCGGCGATCTCGGACTCCAGAATGCCGTTGCTGGTGCGGGTCTCGGGGAAGGCCTCGCACATGTAGGGGGCAAAGCGGGCCAAGCGGGCGGATGCGTCTGCCACATTGCTGCTATCGAGCCCCACATAGGGCAGACCGGCAGCCAGAGTGGTGGTGTTGGGGTTGAACCAGGTGACTGGCTCAAGCGCGATCAGGGATTGCACCAGTGGAAATTGCGCTGTGAGTTGTTGGACGTCGATGTTTTTCATAGTGTTCTCGGTCTTGTTACACGATATAGGAGAGCAGGAAAGTACCGGCCAGCGCCATCAGGGAGGCGACCAAGGTGGCGGTGGTGTAGTACTTGAGCGTTTCGTTCAGGGTGGCGCCGCAATACTGCTTGACCAGCCAGAACAGAGAGTCGGTCACCATGGTGCAGCCAATGGCGCCAGAGCCGATGGCCAGGGTCATGATCTCCGGGCTGATGTTCGGGTAGTGCACCATGATGGGGGAGACGATGGCGGTGGCGCCCATCATGGCGACGGTGGCGGAGCCCACGGCGGCGTGCAGCACGATGGCCACCAGCCAGGCCAGCAGAATGGGGTGCATATCCAGCTGGGAGAGGATAGTGGCCAGACTATCGCCCAGCCCGCTTGCCTTGAGCACGCCGTTGAAGGCGCCGCCCGCTCCGATAATGAGCAGGATATTGGCGATGGAGGAGAAGCACTCCTCGGTCTTGTTGAGCAGCCCTTCCATCTTCATCTGCTGGCGGATCCCCAGCACGTAGTAGGCGGTGAAGGCGGCGATAAACATGGCGGTGATGGGGTTGCCGATAAACTCCAGCACGGTGTAGAGGTGGCTGGCGTGCTCCATATTGAGCTCGGCGACCGTCTTGGCCTGCATCAGCAGGATGGGCAGCAGCACGGTAAAGAGCGAGGCGCTTAAGGTCGGGAGAGTTGCCTCATCGCGGGCCTTGATGTCGGCAAAGGCAGCGGGTACCACCTTGAACGGGAGCCTGTTGCCCAGCAGTTTGAGGAACAGGGGGCCGCCGATAAGCGAGGCAAAGAGGCCGACCGCGAGGCCATAGACAATGACGGAGCCGACGTCAGCCCCCAGCTGATTGGTGACGTAGAGGGCTGCCGGGTGGGGCGGCACTATGCAGTGCACGGCCATCAGGGCGGTGCAGAGCGGAATGGCCAGGGTCAGCAGCGAGGTTCTGGTCTTGCGGGCGATGGAGAAGGCGAGCGGGATCAGCAGCACTACCCCCACTTCGACAAACAGGGTGATACCGCACACCAGACCAACCAGCACCATGATGACCTGAGGCGAGAGCCAGCGGCATCTCTGCAGGGCGAGACCGATGCGCTCCGCTGCCCCTGACACCTCCATCATCTTGCCAAGTATGGTGCCAAGACCGATGACGGCGGCGAGAAAGCCTAGCGTGCCGCCAATGCCCGCTTCCATGGCATTGACCATGTTGACCAGGTTCATCCCCATCAGGGTGCCGACATAGAAGCTCGCCAGCAGCAGGGCGAGGAAAGGATGCACCTTGCCCTTCACTATGGTGACCACGATAAGAACGATGCTACTTAGCAAGGTAGCGATGACCCATACCTCTGAACTCATACTGCGCCTCGACATCTGTTGTGTGTGATTGTTTATGCGCTATTGAATGAAAATGAGGCGGGGCTGACAAATGATGAAATCGACCACTTGGGTGAACTGAGGTGATTCAAAGGCGCTACATTGGTCACAATTTATCGAAATTACACTCTTTGGGTATTTTGGTTTCATCCTGAAGGTGGCCTGTGGGTGTATGATCGGCGGCCATTGCGAAGAGGGGGATGAATGTATAACGGGGATAATTACATATCGCGCAACAAGCTGCTGAGCAGCTACCAGCTGGCCAAGCTGCACACCTTCGAGGCGGCCGCCCGCCACGGATCCTTTGCCATGGCAGCTGATGAATTGTCGCTGAGTCCCAGTGCCGTGAGTCACCGGATCAGCGCACTGGAAGAGGAGCTGGGGTTCAAGCTCTTTGAGCATTTTCACCGCAAGGTGGTACTGACGGCGGATGGGCAGCGGGTGTTCTGGGCGCTCAAATCCTCGCTGGAGTTCATCAATCAGGAGATCCTGGAGATCAAGAATCAGGAACTCTCCGGTACCCTGACCATCTATTCGCGTCCCTCTATCGCCCAGTGCTGGCTGGTGCCCAGGTTGGCTGATTTCTCCCGCCTGCATCCGCAGATCGAGCTCAATATCATCACCGGTAACGAGAACATCAACCTGCATGGTTATGGCATCGATTTGACCCTCTATTTCGATGAGAAGAGCCCGGAGCGGCTTGCCATCCACCCGCTGATGGATGAGTTCATGCTGCCGGTCTGCAGTCCGGAATATGCCAAGCAGCACGGGCTTGTCGGTAATCCCGCCAACTTGTCCTTGTGCCGTCTGCTTCATGATCGGCAGGCATGGGGATTTGACTCGGATACCGACGAATGGAGCAGCTGGGCTCGCCACGCCGGGGTCAGCCTCGAGGCATGCCGGCTGAGCATGGGTTTTGATCGCTCGGATCTCGCCATCATCGCCGCCATGAATCACGCCGGGATCGCCATGGGGCGCAAGAATCTGGTGAGCAAGCGACTGGCACGCAACGAGCTGGTGGCCCCTTTTGCCGGGCTGGAGATCAAGTGCGAGCAGCGTTATTACATGGCGACCCTGCCCAATCGGGCGTGTCCCAAGATCCAGGCCTTTATCGACTGGGCGAAGGAAATGGCTGCCGAGATGGAATGAACAGAGGCCGGTGCGCAAGAGCAAAATGAAGATGGTAAAGCGCGAGTGAACGAAGGTAGCGGTTTAACGTAGCGGGAAAATAGGGGGAGGGGGGTTGGCTGATGGTGGTTGGTCGCGAGTGGCCTTGCTGCCAACACCGGGTGGCTGGCAGCAAGGCAACGGTCGGGATCAGGTGGTCTTTTCCAGATGGTTCTGGTAAATCTGCTGCCACTTGTCCAGTTCGTTTTCATCACCCTGCTGCTGCCAGAACTCGCAGATGGAACTCGCCATCTCGCATGCCATGGCGTGGTCACCGTCACGGCGACTCATCAGGTATTGCCCCAGCCAGCTTTGATACTGTTTCATTGCACGATCTCCTTATCTATTTAACCCTTGATACTGCAGCTGTGGGCCACCCGTCCGGCAGTGTCGCGCCACACTCCACTTTCGCCGCGCGCTGCTTGTTATTGCCTCGCTTGTTGTCAATCAGGACAGAGAGCGTATGAGAAAAAGGCGAAAGTGTTAAAAATTGGCCACCACCTTATCACAAAATGGTGTGATATGCAGGCTTTGGGGCCAATTGAGTTATAAGCGCGGGTTGTGTGTCCCGACATAGCGACAGGAATTGACGGAGAGTATCGGCACGCAACTTGTGCCGCAAGCAGGCGTTTGAGCGGTTACTGGGTCACCCGACGTGCCTGCCAGTAGCGACTGTTCCAGTAGACGTTGTCGAGGCGGGAGCGGATCACTCCCTTGCTGGTGGAGGCGTGAATAAACTCGCCGGCACCTGTATAGACCCCCACATGGTACTGTTGCCAGCCGGTCTTGAAGAAGACCAGATCCCCGTGTTGCAGCCGGTAGCGATCCACCGGTTTGCCAATGCTGGCCTGAGATTCGGTGGTTCTTGGCAGGTTGAAGCCCAGCACCTGACTGTAGGCGAGCTGGGTGAAGGCGGAGCAGTCTAGCCCGGCGCGGCTGGCGCCGCCCATGCGGTAGGGAACTCCGCGCCACTGTTGGTAGAAGCCATCAAAGGCACTGCTCTGCCGGGGGGCCGGAGGTGGCTCCGGCGTGCTGGAACAGGCGGCCAGCAGCAGAGTCAGCAGGGATAGCAGCAGCTTGCGATACATCGGGCTCTCTCCACGGACGGGTCTACCAAACGAGACATTTATCGAACGCCATATCCTGCCAAATCGTTCTGGGGGCAGGAGGGCACGCGACAACTTTTCCATCATAAACAGGGAGCTGGCTCCAGACCTAGTCTCCGAGAGGAAAAATGTGGTGGGGAACTGAAAAACGCCAACCCGAGGGCTGGCGTTTGTTGTCACTCGTTGTGGCTGATCAGCGGTTTAAGCAGCTCGGCCAGCTTGTAGAAGGTCTGCACCCGGGTGGTGCTGGGGCGCCAGACCAACCCGATTTCGCGATAGGAGGTCTCTCCCGGCAGCGGGATGGCCACCAGATCGGAGTTGGCAAGAATGCCTGCATCGATGGCCATCTGCGGCAGGAAGGTGGTGCCAAGACCCGCTTCCACCATCTGCACCAGAGTGTGCAGGCTGGTGGCGGCAAACGGGTTGATCTTGCTCTTGTCCCGCAGGCGGCAGGCGCTCACTGCGTGCTCGGTGAGGCAGTGCTCCCGCTCCAGCAGGAAGATGCTCTGGTTGGGCAGCTCCTTGTAGTCGAACGGGGTATGCAGACCGGCCGCTATGCTGGCGGGCATCACCATGTGGAACGGATCCTGGCCGACGGTCTTGCAGTGAAATCCCCCGATCTCGATGGGCAGGGCGAGGATCAGCAAGTCGAGCTGACCCTGTTCCAGCTGCTTGAGCAGATTGCTGGTGGTGTCTTCACGCAGCAACAATTCGAGGTCAGGATAGGTTTTGCTGCACTCTTTCAGCAGCTTGCTCAACAGGAAGGGGGCGATGGTGGGAATGCAGCCAAGACGTACCGTCCCCTGCATCACGCCGCCCTGATGTTGCCCGAGCTCCATCAGATCCCGCGCATCGGAGAGCAAATTGCGAGCGCGCTCGACGATTTCCATGCCGACCGGGGTCATAATGAAGCTCTTGTGGTCCCGCTCCACCAGTTGCAGGTTCATCATGTCCTCCAGCGTCTGGATCCCGGTACTCAGGGTCGACTGGCTGACATGACAGGCCTTGGCGGCGCGGTTGAAGTTCTTGTGCTCATCGAGAGCGACCAGATATTGCAGCTGTTTGAGGCTGGGCCAACGTTGCATAGAAAAACCCGATTAATGCTATCTATTTAATTTGATTTAACTAATCTACCACCGGGTCTATAGTTTGTCGCTTGAATTAGATGGACTTGGCTCTAGGTAGCCCAATCCTCACCGGATTGTTCACTTCACATAAAGAGGAATTGAATATGGTATTGGTAGGCCGTCCCGCACCCGATTTTACCGCCGCAGCTGTTCTGGGTAATGGCGAGATCGTTGATTCATTCAACCTGTCATCCCACATCAAAGGCAAAGCTGCCGTTGTCTTCTTTTATCCGCTCGATTTCACCTTCGTCTGCCCGTCCGAGCTGATTGCCTTCGATCACCGTTATGAAGAGTTCCAGAAGCGTGGCGTGGAAGTGATCGGTGTTTCCATCGATTCCCAGTTCTCCCACAACGCATGGCGCAACACCAAAGTGGAAGATGGCGGTATCGGTCAGGTCAAGTACCCGCTGATCGCCGACGTGAAACACGAAATCTGCAAAGCCTATGATGTTGAGCATCCGGAAGCCGGTGTGGCGTTCCGTGGCTCCTTCCTGATCGACAAGAACGGTGTCGTTCGCCACCAGGTTGTCAACGATCTGCCGCTGGGCCGCAACATCGACGAGATGCTGCGCATGGTCGATGCCCTGCAATTCCACGAAGAGCACGGCGAAGTGTGCCCGGCTCAGTGGGAAAAAGGCAAAAAAGGTATGCAAGCCTCTCCGGACGGCGTTGCCAAGTACCTGTCCGAGAATGCTGACTCCCTGTAATCGAGTCGAACTCTCCTTGAAGAACCGGCGTCTTGGCGCCGGTTTTTTTATACCTGAGATTTATCCATCCTCTGACATAGTGGCCAGACATTTCTCGCTCCATCGCTCGCTATTCCAAGCGGCCGTTCGCTGGCGTACTCGTTGTTTCGAAATGAGGTGCTGATCCGAATGGCTGGGTGGGATATGCCGACAGACAATCGCCATAAAAAAAGCGCGCCACAGGCGCGCTTAGTTCACAAGCGAAGAAGTTATTCCTCAAAGATCCCGAAGTGATCCTTGGCGAAATTGACCCGCTGCTCCACGTTCATCTTCACCTGGCCCAGCTTCTCGATAGTTTTGAGATTGGGCACCAGGCCGCGACCGTTGGCGATCTGGATGGCAAGGCCGGGACGGGCGTTGAGCTCCAGCAGCATGGGGCCGCGGAACTTGTCCAGCACCATGTCGGTCCCGATGTAGCCCAGACCCGACATCTCGTAGCAGGAGGCGGCCAGGGTGAGCAGGGTATCCCAGTGTGGGACCTTGAGCTCATAGAGGTCGAGGCCGGTATCCGGATGGTGGCGCAGCGGATTGCCAAACTGCACCGCCCGCAGGGCACGACCGGTACGCAGGCACAGACCCACCCCCACGGCGCCCTGGTGCAGGTTCGCCTTGCCATCGGAGGCGGCGGTGGAGAGGCGCATCATCGCCATCACCGGGAACCCCTTGAAGATGATGACCCGGGCATCGGGTACCCCTTCGAAGGAGTAGCCGTCGAACACGTCATCAAAGTTGATGAGGCCTTCCACCAGCGCCACGTCGGGCTTGCCGCCGAGGGAATAGAGCCCCGCCAGAATGTTGGAGACATGGCGCTCCAGATCCTGACCGGTAGAGGCGCTGCCGTTGGGTTTATAGAAGAGGCCATCTTCCTGACGCAGGATCACCAGGATCCCCTTGCCGCCCGAGCCACGGGCCGGCTTGATGCAGAAGCCCGGCCAATCCTTGACCAGCTCGGTGATGCGACCCACATCGTGCTGGGCTCGGATGGTACCGATCAGCTCAGGCACGGTAACGCCTGCATCCAGCGCAATTTGTTTGGTCTGCAGCTTGTCATCCACCAACGGATAGAGGCTGCGCGGATTGTAGCGGCTGATGTAGGAGTGGTTGCGCTTGTTCATGCCGAGGATGCCTGATTGGGACAGGCTCCACGGGGTGGTGTATTTTTCCCAGAACCACATCGGTTACTTGTCCTTACCCGGGGTGACGCCAGATTTCATCTCGTCCACCAGCGGCTTGAAGCGCTTCAGTTCGCTCAGCTTGTAGCCGGTGTAGTTACCCATCAACAGCACGGTCGCCATCAGCACCAGCTGCAGGCCGAGGAAGTTGAAGGTGAGGTGACGAATAAGCTCGTTATCCATGGCCAGATAGGCGATGACGGCCACCAGCAGAGAGCCGCCGCCCTGGCGGAACACCTCTTTCGGGCCCTCTTCTTCCCACAGGATGGACATCCGTTCGATGGTCCAGGAGAGGATGATCATCGGGAAGAAGGTGATCTTCATGCCGTCGGTCAGCCCCAGCTTGAAGGCGAACGCGGAGAAGATACCGATCATCGAGATAACCATGATGATGATGGCCGATATTCGGGCGACCAGCAGCAGGTTAAGCCGCGACAGATAGGAGCGGATGATGAGACCGGTGCCGACGATCAGCAGGAAGCCGATGAGACCGGTGACCAGCGAGGTCTGGATAAAGGCGACCGCGATCAGCACCGGCATAAAGGTACCTGAGGTCTTGATCCCCACCAGAACCCGCAGGAACACCACCATCAGCACGCCGATCGGGATCAGCAGCAAGCCCTTGAACAGGGTCTGCTCTTCCAGCGGCAGGCTGTGGATGGAGAAGTTCATCATCTCTGATTTTTCGAACTTCTGCGCCAGTGCAACGCTCACCGGCTGCTCTTGCTCGATCATCGAGAAGCTGACACGGGAGTTGTGACCACCGGTCACGTCCAGCAGGGCGCCGGAGTTGTATTCCCACAGCAGCAGGTTGGCCGGACGGCCCTGTTCACCGGTTTGCGGGTTGAACAGCTTGTAGTCGGTCGGGCTGTTGAATACCTGCAGGTAATCCACCAGCTCCTGACGACGGCGGCCATCTTCCAGATTCAGGGCATGCACCACGCGGGTGGGGACGTCAGCATTGTTGAGCAGCTCGGCGATCAGGTTGGCGCGGCTCTTGTGCTTTTTCAGCAGCTCGGCGTTCTGCTCCTGCTTCTCGATCTCCTTGATGATCTCGCGAGTCAGGGTGTAGCCGTCGGCAGAGCGCTCCTGGGCCCGCTCGAGGATCTGCTTCATCGCGGTGGCATAAGGCTCACTCTCGATCTGCTTCTCGATGGCAGGCGGCTGCGGATTGGCGGCCGGTTTGGCATGGGCATCCGCCATCATGTCGACGCGGTAGTAGAGCTCCTGACGGCCGGAGGCGGTGCGGATGGACCACTCGGCGCGGGCATCGCCATCTTTCTCGACAAAGGAGAGGCCGTAGCCGGGGCTGGCGGCGTTCTCGTTCATCAAGGTGAAACCGGGCTGGGTGCCCGGAATGGCCAGAGAGGCGATCACCGGCTCACCGGTCGCCTCGAACTCCAGCTTGGCTTCGATGGACCAGATCTGGCGCTTTTCACCGGGCGTCAGCGGCACATCCAACGCGATATGGTGATAGATCGTCATCCCCAGGCCGACAATGTACAGCAGGGCTACCAGCAAATAGAACGGCTTACGGGAAACCATGGATTATTTCACATCCTTGAGCTTGGGTTTGGGTTGGATATATTCGCGGGCCACATCAACCACGGCGATGTCTTTCAAAAATTCGCGACCCAGCAGCACAGGGAAGGTCATGTCGCTACGGTCTTTCAGGGTAAATTCGGCTTTCTCGGTCATGTCGCCAATGCGCACGGCCAGACGCACTACCGGACGGCGGTCCAGATCGTCGGCAGAGGCCTGACGCACCCGTACATGACGTACCAGCGGCGCTTCGATCTGGATCTTGTCGTCCACTTCCTGATGGCTCAGGAAGAAGCGCACCCAGTTTTTGCCGTTGCGCTCGAAAATGGTGATCTCCTGCGCACTGATGGAGGAGGTGGTCGCACCGGTATCGACCCGCGCCTGGAAGGCGTCGTTGGCCGCATCAACCCAGATCCACTCGGCTTCACCGACCATCAGCTTGCCATCGATGGTGTGACCCTGATTGGGGGCCGGGCATTTCTCGGTGGGGATGGCCATCGGCTTGGGCGGCTCGGAGGGGAGGGTGGCGAGCTTGTGGTCTACTTGCTTGACGGACTCTTTCATATTGGTGACATCTGTGTTGAGCTGAACCAGCAGGTGCTGTTGCTGCACATACTGCTTCTGTTGCTGTTCCATGGATGTTTGCAGGCGCTGCTCGCTCTGGCTCAGCTCGCTACGAAGCTCGGCCAGCGTCAGAGCAGGGACCTGAGGCGCTTTTTCCATATTGACACACCCGCCGAGACTAAGCAGGGAGAGCAGGGTCATTCCTTTTAATTTGCTTTTCATGTCATTCATTTAACTGTGCTTCCTGGAATTGGGTCAGTGTAACTTCCTGAATCGCCATCGGCTAGTCTTTGGCCTTGCGGGCAATCAGTACGGCACGTTTCGGCGCCGGGTGTCCTTCTACCGTGAGTGCCGGATTGTCTGGATCCAGATAGTCACTCAGGGATTCATTAATCATCCAGTCGGTACGACGCTGTTCGTCGGTGCTGGTCATATTCTCGTCTACTATCCGCACGTCGGTGAAGCCGCAGCGCTCGACCCACAGCTTGAGGGCGCGGCTTGAGGGAATAAACCAGACGTTGCGCATCTTGCCGTAACGATCGGTGGGCATCAGCACGTCGTTTACCCCGCCGTCAATCACCAAGGTCTCCAGCACCAGCTCGCCATCATCTTTCAATTGATTGCGCAACTGCTCGATGTGCTCGATGGGGGATTTGCGGTGATAGAGCACCCCCATGGAGAAGACGGTGTCAAAAGCACGCAGTTCCGGCAGCTCCTGAATGCCGAGCGGCAACAGGTGGGCGCGCTGATCATTGCCCGCGAAGTGGCGAATGGCCTCGAACTGGCAGAGGAACAGCGGGCTCGGATCGATGCCGACCGCCAGCTTGGCCCCTTCACCCACCATGCGCCAGAGGTGGTAACCGCTGCCGCAGCCCACATCCAGCACGTAACGGCCTTCGAGCGGGCTGATATGGGGCAGCACCCGATCCCACTTCCAGTCAGAGCGCCACTCGGTATCGATATGGATGCCGTGCACGGTGAACGGCCCTTTGCGCCAGGGCATGAAGTGGCGCAGCAGGCTCTCGACCTTCTTGCGTTCACCTTCGCCAAGGCTCTCGGCCGAGCCAATCTCGACCCGGCTTTTCAGCTCGACGTTGCCGGGGGAGACCACCGGCAGCTTGTTGAGGGCGCGGTTCCAGCGCGGCAGGTCGCCATGCTGGTTGTCATGTTGCCAGGCGTGCAGCTGGGCGGGCAGGGTATGCAGCCAGTGGCTCAGCCGGTTTTTGGCAATCAGTTGATAGAAATTGGCAAAGTCGATCATGGCTGGGCGTCGCTGGATTTGATGGCAATCATGGAGCCGAAGTTGAAGCACTGGAACCAGAGATCCTGATGGACGAAACCGGCGTCGCGCAGGCGCGCCTGATGCACCGGCAGGCTGTCGGTGCGCATCACGTTCTCAAGGGCGGTGCGTTTCTGGCTGATCTCCAGCTCGCTGTAGCCATTGGCCCGCTTGAAGTCGAGATGCAGATCGATAAGCAGCTCGTTGACCGGTTCATCTTCGAAGCGGAACTTTTCGCTCAGGATCAGGATCCCGCCCGGGCGCAGCCCATCGTGAATGCGCTGGATCAGGGCGGCCCGTTTCTCTGGTTCGACAAATTGCAGGGTGAAGTTGAGCACCACCACGGAGGCGTTCTCGATCTCGATGTCGCAGATATCTGCTTCCACCAGCTCCACCGGCACCTCGGATTTGAAACCGGAGAGGTGGGCGCGGGCGCGCTCGATCATCGGATGGGAGAGATCCACCGCGGTGATGCGGCAGCCGGGCTGGCTGACATGGCGACGCATCGCCTGGGTCGCGGCGCCCAGTGAGCAGCCGAGATCATAGAGTCGGCTCTCGGGTTGGGCGTAGCGGGCGGCCATCATGCCGATGGCAGAGATGATGTTACTGTAACCCGGCACCGAGCGCTGGATCATATCGGGAAAAACGTCGACGACCTGTTCGTCAAAACAGAAGTCTCCCAATCGGGCGATCGGGGCGGCAAAAATTTGATCTTTGGTATGCATGCTGGCGCAACCTGACAGTCGGGACATCACCCGGCTGTATTGTTCAATTGAGTCGTTGGGTGACACCCATCAGAGTAGATTTATCACCTGTTTACGAACGGGGTGGCTGGTCGTGAAATCCTTTGGACCTGTCCTGTTCGTACGGGCCATGTTCCGGACCCTTACTTGGGGCGGTAGTGTAGAGGATTGATGGCCGTTTGTCTTGACGCCAGGGCTTGCCACGCCACAAAAAAGCACTTTTTTTGCAGCGAAACGATGGCTGCAGAATGGGTTGGCTAAAAGCGCAGCACTCCCTGCCGTGCGCGATCGTTTTCCCCCGGCCAGGGGGCCATCTCCTGCTCCAGCAAGCGGGTGAGCTGGCGGGCCAGCTCAGGTGCCTGGGCGTTGTCGGCAGTATGTATATAGAGGTAGAGATCCTTGCCCTCGGAAAGCCACTGGCGCCAGTGGGGGAGCCAGCTGGGCAGGAAGGGGTGATTGGCCGCCGGATCCGGCAGGCCGATAAAGCGCACCATGGGGGCGTTGGCGGTGGCCAGCAGATGCACCGGCAGGCGTGGCTTCTTGCCCTGGGCATCGACAAGGGCTGGCGTGGTTGCTGGCACCGAGAAGAGTGGCCGGCTGTCGAGCATCACCCGGTTCACACCCTGTTCCATCAGCAGCCGGTTTAATGCCCGCTCGGCCTCCCCCTTGGCGAAGAACTCAGGGTGACGCACTTCGAGGGCGTAGCGAAACGCCCGTGGCAGCCGCTCGATAAAGGCCGCCAGTCTGGCCAGCCCCTCTGGCCCAAAACGGGCGGGCAACTGCAGGGTGAGCAGCCCCAGCTTGTCGTGCAGCGGGGCGAGCAGGCGAATAAAGTCGGCGACTTGCTTGTCTGCGCTCACCAGATCGCTCTGGTGGCTGATGGTTTGCGGAAATTTGAAGTTGAAACGAAAGTGATCGGGCACCGCATCGGCCCAGCGCTGTACCGTGTCCGGTGTCGGCAGGGCGTAGAAGGTGGTGTTACCCTCCACCGAGTTGAAGACGGCCGCGTAGTGGGCGAGGTGTTCGGCAGGCTTGGCGCCAAGGCCCAGCAACTGGCCGGGCCAACTGGGGTGGGACCACTGCGGCAGGCCCAAATAGAGGCTCATGATGGCTATTCTCTTCGCTCTTGGTGCATTCGTGGCGATTTTTTGCCCGCTTTTTGCCATCGAGTGCAAAAAACTGGCGAAAGGAGGCTGCTGGCCATTTTACCCAAAAGGGGGTTTTCCTCTATAATGCCAGCCCTTTTGTTTTTCAATTTCTTGTGACCCATGCCTATCTACGAATATCGTTGCGACGTCTGTGGCCATGAATTGGCAAAACTGCAAAAGCTTTCCGATGCCCCCCTGACCGACTGTCCGGCCTGTAGCAAGCCGAATCTGGTCAAGCTGATATCGGCGGCAGGCTTCCGGCTCAAGGGAACCGGATGGTACGAGACTGATTTCAAACCGGGTAAGAAAAAGAATCTGGCCAGCTGTGAGACAGACGGTGCTTGCCAGTCGTGCCCGGCGGCCCAAGGTTAACCGTCTCTCTACAATTTCGAAGGAAGAAGTCCATGCGCTCTATCTATTGCGGACAGGTCAATGAGGCCCATGCAGGGCAGACCATTACATTGTGCGGTTGGGTTCATCGTCGTCGTGATCTCGGCGGTCTGATCTTTATCGATATGCGCGACCGGGAAGGGATCGTTCAGGTGTTCTTCGATCCGGACAAGCCGGACGCGTTCGCCCTGGCCTCCGAGCTGCGCGGCGAGTTCTGCATCCAGGTGACCGGCGTGGTGCGCACCCGTCCCGAGTCCCAGCGCAACAGCGACATGGCCACTGGCGCCATCGAAGTGTTCGCCCACGAACTCAACATCATCAACCGTGCCGAGCCGCTGCCGCTGGACTTCAATCAGGTCAACAGCGAAGAGATCAGCCTCAAGTATCGCTACCTGGATCTGCGTCGTCCCGAGATGGCCAAGTACCTGAAGACCCGTGCCAAGGCCAGCGCCTTCGTACGCCGCTTCATGGACGAGCACGGCTTCCTCGATATCGAGACCCCGATGCTGACCAAGGCCACCCCGGAAGGTGCCCGTGACTATCTGGTGCCGAGCCGCGTGCACAAGGGCAAGTTCTACGCTCTGCCGCAATCACCCCAGCTGTTCAAGCAGTTGCTGATGATGTCCGGCTTCGATCGCTACTACCAGATCGTCAAGTGCTTCCGTGACGAAGACCTGCGTGCCGACCGCCAGCCGGAATTCACCCAGATCGACGTGGAGACCTCCTTCATGACCGCGCCGCAGGTGCGTGAAGTGATGGAAGAGATGATCCGCAAACTGTGGCTGCACATCCTGAACGTGGATCTGGGCGACTTCCCGATCATGACCTTCGACGAAGCCATGCGTCGCTACGGCTCCGACAAGCCGGACCTGCGTCTGCCAATGGAGCTGGTTGATGTGGCTGATCTGCTGACTGCTGTCGAGTTCGCCGTGTTCGCGGGCCCCGCCAACGATCCGAAAGGCCGTGTGGCTGCCCTGAAAGTACCGGGCGGTGCCGAGCTCTCTCGCAAGCAGATCGACGAATACACCAAGTTTGTCGGCATCTACGGTGCCAAGGGCCTGGCCTGGATGAAGGTCAACGAAGCGGCCAATGGTATCGAAGGCGTGCAGTCTCCGGTTGCCAAGTTCCTCTCTGACGCCATCGTGCGCGAGATCCTGGCTCGTACCGGCGCAGCCGACGGCGACATCATCTTCTTTGGCGCTGACAGCAAGAAAGTGGTCTGCGATGCCATGGGCGCCCTGCGTCTGAAAGTGGGTCGCGATCTGGGCCTGCTGGAGAACAGCTGGAAACCGCTGTGGGTCATCGACTTCCCGATGTTCGAGGAAGATGGTGAAGGTGGTCTGGCCGCCATGCACCACCCGTTCACCGCGCCGAGCAACATGAGCCCGGCCGAGCTGAAAGCCAACCCGGTGGGTGCTTACGCCAACGCCTACGACATGGTGATCAACGGCTACGAAGTGGGTGGCGGCTCTGTCCGTATCCATAACAGCGAGATGCAATCCACCGTGTTCGATATCCTGGGTATCACCCCGGCCGAGCAGCGTCTGAAGTTCGGCTTCCTGCTGGATGCCCTGAAGTACGGCACCCCGCCGCACGCCGGTCTGGCCTTCGGTCTGGACCGTCTCAGCATGCTGCTGACCGGCACCGAAAATATTCGGGACGTCATCGCCTTCCCGAAAACGACCGCGGCCGCCTGTCTGATGACAGACGCCCCCAGCCTTGCCAATGCCGCCCAACTGGGTGAGCTGGCGATTGCAACCACCGTCAAGGGCGACGAGTAAGCCGATACCGGCCCCGGAGGCCGCCGCCGTGCGGCCTCTGTGTTTCCCTTGGGTTAGTCATGATCAGTGTTACTGACATTTAAAAAATAACGGAGAGTCTCTATGGCAGGTCACAGTAAATGGGCCAACATCAAACACCGCAAGGCCGCTCAGGACGCCAAGCGTGGCAAGATCTTCACCAAACTGATCCGCGAAATCACTACCTCCGCGCGTCTGGGTGATGCCGATCCCGCCAACAACCCGCGTCTGCGTGCTGCGGTGACTGCCGCCCTGACCAACAACATGACCCGCGACACAATCAACCGTGCCATTCAGCGTGGCGCCGGTGGTGGCGATGGCGAACAGCTCGAGACCATCGTGTACGAAGGTTACGGCCCGGCTGGCTCTGCGGTGATGGTAGAGTGCCTGACCGATAACCGTAACCGTACCGTAGCCGAAGTGCGTCACGCCTTCAGCAAGTGCGGTGGCAACCTGGGCACCGACGGCTCCGTAGCCTATCTGTTCAGCAAGAAAGGTCTGCTGACCTTCGTGGGGGTGGACGAAGATGCCCTGATGGATGCTGCGCTGGAAGCGGGCGCCGATGACGTGGTCACCGAAGAGGATGGCACCATCGAGGTGTACACCACCCCGAACGACTTCGGTACCGTGCTGGATGGTCTGGAAGCTGCTGGCTTCAAGGCCCAGAGCGCCGAAGTGACCATGATCCCCTCCACCGAAGCTGAGCTGGATGCAGAAACTGCACCCAAACTGATGCGCCTCATCGACATGCTGGAAGATCTGGACGACGTGCAAGAGGTTTACCACAACGGTTCCATCTCCGATGAAGTCGCTGCGACCCTCTGATCGCTGAATCGTGCTCTCCCGATGGCAGCCTGATGGCTGCCATTTTTTTATCTTTGCATCGTGGCAACTGCTGATGTGTCAGTTGAGCACCCAGTGCAACAACTCGATAATCCATCTTTGGGTATTGGCTACAGCACCTGACTCAGGAACTGGCGCAGACGCGGGGAGGGGGGATTGTCGAAGAAGTCGGCCGGTTTTTCATCTACCAGCAGTTCGCCACTCTCCATAAAGAGCACCCGATCCGCTACCTCGCGGGCAAAGCCCATCTCGTGGGTCACCACCACCATGGTCATCCCCTCACGAGCCAGTCCCTTCATCACATCGAGCACTTCCCCCACCATTTCGGGGTCCAGCGCACTGGTGGGCTCGTCAAACAGCATGATGCGTGGCTGCATGGCGAGTGCTCGGGCAATGGCCACCCGCTGTTGCTGACCGCCGGAGAGTTGGGAGGGATAGCTGGCCGCTTTCACCGACAGCCCCACTTTCAGCAGCAGCGCCTTGGCCCTGTCTTCGGCCTCACGGCGCGACAGGCCACGCACCTTCTGCGGAGCGAGGCAGATATTATCCAGCACCGTCAGGTGGGGAAAGAGGTTGAAGGACTGGAACACCATGCCCACCTCTTCCCGCAGCTTGTTGACATCGCCCGGCTCGGTCAGGCTGATTCCATCGACCACGATATTGCCGTCGTTGATGGTCTCCAGCTGGTTGAGGGTGCGCAGGAAGGTCGATTTGCCCGAGCCGCTGGGGCCGACGATCACCACCACTTCCCCTTCGGCCACCTCGGTGCTGACATTTTTCAGGGCATGCACTTCGCTGCCGTAGAACTTCTCAACGCCGGTCGCTTTGATGATTGGATCAGTTACTGCGCGCATATTTCACCTCCAGAAAACGAACCGGGAAGGCGAAGAGGGTGTCGGTGATGGCTGCACTTCTCGATGCCTGTTGCACCTTGATGATGGGATCAGTTACTGCGTGCATATTTCACCTCGAGACGGCGTACCAGGAAAGAGAGGGTGCCGGTGAGCACCAGATAGAGCAGGGCCACGGTAAACCACACCTCGAACGGGCTGAAGGTGGAGCTCACCACCTCGCGCCCCGCCTTGGTCAGATCGGTGATGGAGATGACCGAGACCAGCGAGGAGTCCTTGATCAGGTTGATGAACTGGCCCGCCAGCGGTGGCAGTACCCGCTTGAAAGCCTGCGGCAGGATGACATAGCGCATGGTCTGGGCCGAGGTCATTCCCAGGCTGCGGCCCGCCTCCATCTGCCCCTTGTGGATGGAGCTGATACCGGCGCGGACGATCTCCGCCACATAGGCGCCGGTAAAGACCGCCAGCGCGGCGACCCCGGCGGTGAAGCGGTCGAGGTTCAGCACGGTACCGATAAAGAAGTAGACGATGAAGATCTGAACCAGCAGCGGTGTACCGCGGATCAGCTCCACATAGGTGACCGCCAGATTGCGCAGGGCGGGATTGGGGGAGAGACGCGCAAGCCCGGCCAGGGTGCCAAGCAAAATGGCGAAGATGCCCGCCACCAGCGAGAGCTTGACGGTGACCCAGACGCCCCAGGCGATGGGGCCGGCGGTCCAGCTCAGTTGGGTGTCGAGGGTATCGCCACGAAAAACGGTATCCCCTTCGGCGACTTGTATGCCAGTGCTGGCGATGGCTTGCCGCACATTGGGATCGAGATCGTCTTGCAGGAACAGCTTGCCTTTCTCGGCCTCGCTGGTGCCCGCCATCACGGTGCCGTCAAATTCGGCCAGATTCTTCTGCTCCGCCTGATAGGCGATGTATTGGGGAATGCGTTCCCAGCGCCAGGTGTAATCCACTGACTGGACAGCCTTGTAGATGGCGAATACGGCAACCAGCAGCATCAGCAGGAAAACCCCATGCCAGAGCAGCTGATTGGGCTGTTTTTCCATCTGTCTTGTCGGTTTGGGTGTGTGCACAGTCACAACCTCTTCTCGTTATTGTGTGGGGAGCTGCGTGGTGCAGGGGCGGCAATGCGCCGCCCCCCGGAGGTTATTTGAGCTGGTTCAGCCAGGCGTTGGATTCGAACCACTTCTTGTAGAGACGGTCGTAGCTGCCATCGCCCTTGATCTGGCGCAAGTAGTTGTTGAACCAGTTGAGGGTGTCCTGATCTCCTTTGCGGATGGCCCAGGCCAGCGGCTCGAAGGTGAACGGCTTGTCGAGGTGTACCACGGCGCCCTGATTCTGGGAGGCGAAAATAGCGTTGTAGGGCAGGTCATAGACGAACGCATCGACCTTGCCGTTGATCACTTCCAGCTTGGCGTCATCCTGGGTTTCAAACTGCAGCAGGGTGGCTTTGGGGATCAGGCGCTTGACTGCCTGCTCGCCGGTGGTGCCGAGCTTGACCGCGATCTTGTATTTCGGGTCGTTGAGGTCGGTGAAGGATTTGATTTCGCCCGCTTTCTCTTTGCGCAGGACTATGGTCTGGCCGACCACGATGTAAGGATCGGCGAAGTTCACCCGCAGATTGCGCTGGGGAGTGACGGTCATGCCGCCCATGATGACGTCGAACTTGTTGGTCAGCAGCGCCGGAATGATGCCATCCCAGGCGGTGTTGACGAACTCGACCTTCACGCCCATCTCTTTGGCGACCATCTTGGCGAGATCCACGTCAAAGCCGATGTACTGGCCCTGCTTGTTGGTCATCTCGAAGGGTTGATAGCCGGCGTCGAAGCCGACTCGCAGCACGCCGCGTTCAAGCACGGCATCCAGGGTGGAGGTGGGGGCAGGGGTCGGGGCCGCCGTGGCGATCCCGCAAAACAGCAGGGTAGAAAGAATCAGTTTTTTGATCATAAGTGACGTCTCTGTCGGTGGTGTGTTCGGCCTTGAACCTGATCCCGTGCGACTCCGTGGCACAAGAGACTGCTGCATCCGGCAACAGGCAAGACAGGATGAATGTCTTGTGCGGGACAAAAGCCCCATATGAGATGCTATGAATAGTGGTTGAGTGAAAAATGTACCAAAAACAGATTGTGTCAGAAGACTCAACAGGTTAGAGACATTTATTGCTCATGGCTTCATTCATAAAATCACACGAAAACAACATATCTATCTAATTGAGTGGGTTCAAGCCCAAATTATCCCCAAGACATTTTGTTACATAGAGAAGGGCTCGTATGTGGCTTGAGTCTGGTTGGGCTTATCTTTCTTGCATATCTCAAACCTGCTATAGCGGAATGGTGTGAGTTATCTGGTGGTGTGAAAAATAGACGAACAATATGTTTTTATTGTGAAAATAGTCAGGGTCTCTGGGTCTTGGCAAACGGTTCTCATATACTCACTTACCTCCCTCTGCCTGGTTTTGATATGGATGTCTCGTTGTTGCTGAAGCTGGATGTATTTACCCTGATGGTGATGGCATTGGGGGGATATAGCCTCGGGTTTATCACGCTCTCCATTATCTGGTCGACCCACCGGGAGATCCCGGGCATCGGGTTATGGTGGTGGTCCAGTCTCTGTGCGCTGGTGGCCCAGATACTTTTCTCGTTACAGGCATTTTTCCCCAGCCCCTCCGGCATCTGGCTGGCCAATACCCTGATCACGCTCTGCATTGTGTTGATGCCGCCGGCGCTGCAGCGCTTTTTCGGACAGCCCCCGAACTGGCGTGCCGGGGGGCTCTTCATGCTGGTCTATCTGCTGCTTCTGAGCTGGTGCATTGTGGAGGGGGGGATGGCATCCCGGGTATTGCTGGCTTGCCTGAGTTACATGATGCTGGGTGCTGTGATCGTCTATCTGGTCTGGCGCCACGGTTACCCCCACTATCTGCCGGCGGTGATGGTCTTTACCCTGGTCAACGTGCTGCTCTACGCCTTCTACTTGATGCGGCTCTGGTTCCTCTGGCAGGACAACGTACAGATGCTGATGGATAAGAGCGGGGTCAATGTGCTGCCCTTCCTCTCCATGCTGATGGGGAGCTATCTCTCCACCTTCGGGGTGCTGCTGCTCTGTACCCAGTATCGTGCGCTGGCGCTGCGCCAGCAGGCTAGCCACGACCCTCTTACCGGTCTGCTCAACCGGCGTGGCTTTATGGAGCAGCTGAAGCAGCAAAAGTGGGGTGACAGCGGCGCGCTGGCCGTGCTCGACATCGATGATTTCAAGCAGATCAATGACCAGCATGGCCATGAGGTGGGTGATCGGGTGCTGGCCGAGCTCGGTGCCTATCTGGGTAGTCAGCCCGATCTGGTGTGCAGTCGTTTCGGTGGCGAGGAGTTTGTGCTGCTCTTCTCGCAGCCCGGCGTGCTGGCCCTGCAGCGCTGCGAGGGATTGCTGGAGGAGGTCGCGAACCGCAACATGGGCGGTCTCTCCATCACGGTCAGCATGGGACTCTCCCACTGGCAAGGGGAGTGGCACTTTGACCCTCTGTTCACTCAGGCCGACCATGCGCTCTACAGCGCCAAGCGGCAAGGCAAGAACCGGGTCTGTCAGGCTTGTCGGGAGGTGTAACTCCTGTTCAGTCCAGTATTACGTTATCTCGGCTGGCTGGGGGCGCGGTGCCTGCGCCTTGAGGAAGGGGAGCAGCAGCAGGGCCGAGACGCCCGCTGCCACCGAGATCACCACGAAGAAGCCGTTCCAGTGCCAGATCTCCATCACCTTGGCCAGCGGATAGCCCGACAGCGCCGCCCCCATATAGGCGAACAGCCCGACAAAGCCGGTGGCCGCCCCCGCCGAGTTCTTGTGGGAGCACTCCGCCGCCGCCATGCCGATCAGCATCTGGGGGCCAAACACGAAAAAGCCGATGGTAAAGAAGCAGGCCGCCTGCATCACATAGCTGAAGAAGGGCATCAGCCAGAGTGACCCCACCGCCAGCAGGATCCCCACCGCAAAGATGAGGTTCATCGGGCCACGGTTGCCGTTGAACAGCTTGTCCGATCCCCAGCCCGCCACCAGGGCGCCGATAAAGCCTCCCACCTCGAACATGGAGATAGCCGAGTTGGCGCTCATCAGATTGAAGCCGCGCTGCTCGGTCATGTAGAGATTGCCCCAGTCATTGATGGCGGTGCGCACCACATAGACCAGTACGTAACAGCAGGCGAGCAGCCAGATATAGGGGTTACCCAGCACATACTTGCGCAGGATCTGGCGGTGGGAGAGTCCCGCATCCTGAGTCTGCTGGGCCAGCTCCATGGCATCCTTGCGCCACTCGCCCACCGTTGGCAATCCCATGGCGCTCGGGGTATCCCGCAGCCGCCAGCAGAGGAACAATCCCGCGATGATGGCGATAAGGCCGGGCACTATCATGCCGTAGCGCCAGCCATGCTGCAGGGCGATGGTGCTGACGATAAGGGGGATGAGCGCCCCGCCCACGTTGTGGGCGGTGTTCCAGGCCGACCACCAGACCCCGCGCTCGGTACGCGAATACCAGCTGGTGAGCAGCTTGGAGCAGGGAGGCCAGCCCCAGCCCTGGAAGAAGGCGTTGGCGACCCAGAGGGCGGCAAACATCCAGAGTGCCGACGAGAGGCCGAACAGTATGTTGATAACGCCGGTGGCCATCAGCCCGACGCCCATGAAGTAGCGCGGGTTGGCGCGGTCACTGATGATGCCGGAGAAGAACTTGGAGCAGCCGTAGGTGATGTAGAACAGAGTCCACAGCATGCCGATATCGGACTTGTCCAGCATGCCGCTCGCCAGCATGTCCGGCATGGCGAAGTTGAAGCTCTTGCGGGTGAAGTAGAAGACCGCGTAGCCCAGATACATGGTCAGCAGCAGGTGCAGCCGCCAGTGGCGATAGGTGGCATCGATCTCGGCCTGATCCCGGATAAGGGGCCGGGGCGGCGCGCTTCTCATAAAACTCAGCACAGGCAGGCCCTCTGGTGGTGATTAGCCATGATTCTCTTCCCGTCTGCGACTGGGCAGGTTGACCGTCAGCTGGGTGCCGTGGATGCAGGAGAGCTGCAAGCTGCCCCCGAGGGCCTGTACCCGCTCGCGAATGCCGAGCAGGCCATAGCCCTGTTGCGGGCGGCTTTCCGGCAGACCGCGGCCATCATCTTCCAGCACCAGTTGCAACTGCTCGCCGCTGGTCCGGGCGCGAATGGTGACCGAGTGGGCGTTGGCATGTTTGACCACGTTGTTGAGCCCCTCCTGACAGACCCGAAACAGGGTGACCCGCTGGGCATCCGAGAGATCCCCATCCGCCAGTTGCCATTCCAGACGGGTGACGATGCCGTGACGTTCCAGCTCCAGCTCTCTGAGCAGTGCCCGTACCGCCTGTTCAAGAGTCATGTCGTCGAGTTGGCGCGGGCGCAGCCGCCCGAGCAGGCCGCGCACCGCGTCGTAGATCCCGAGCGACAGTGTGTCGATCAGGGCGCTGCTCTGGCTCACCCCGGCGTTGTCGGGGGCGAGGCGGCGCACGATCCCGGCCTGGGTACGAATGGCGGTGATGGTCTGGCCGATGTCGTCGTGCAGCTCGCGCGCCACCTCCTTGCGAATGCTCTCCTCGGTCTCCAGCAGCCGCTCGGTGAGTTGGCGATTATGGGCGAGCTGGCGGGTCAGCGCCTGATTGAGTTCGCGCTGGCGCTGGATCCCGGCGCCGAGCAGCAGGCCGGTGAGGCTCTGGGCCAGCAGGGAGAGCAGCAGATCGAGCGGGTGATCGTGCCAGGCCTGACTGGCCAGCAGGGCGATGGTGTTCATCAGGGTGGCGAGCAGCGCCCCCTGCCAGCCGTAGCGCCACGCCATGGCGATGATGGGGATGGCCAGACAAAACGGGGTGAAGCGTACCAGCGAGTTGGGCAATCCCAGTTGCAGCCAGAGGCTCAATACGAACAGCAACAGATACCAGACCAGATGGCGAAAGCGCCACTCCACCGGTTGATCCACCAGCGCAGGCCCCAGCGGCACCCAAGTGGCGCGGGTGAGGTAGTGCCAGATCAGCATGCAGGTGGAGGTCAGCGTCAGCCCGCCGGTCAGGCTGAGCAGCAGGGCCGAGAGGCCATCTTCCCCGGCCAGATGCCAGAGCAGGGCTTGCAGCAGCGCCGCCGCCGTGACGGTGGCGAGCAGCAGCAACAGTTGCTGCCAGTCGTTGCGCACCTGTTGGCGACGGGCAATCAGCAGCGGTAGCAGGGTCAGCAGACTGCCCGCGACCAGCCAAGGCCAGTGGGGCAGCCCCACTTCCAGATTGAGCCAGTAGAGCAGCAGTCCTTCGCACAGCAACAGCGGCGGCCAGTAGTGGCCGGGACTTTGCAGCAGCAACCCGAGGCGCAGGCCGAAGGGGAACAGCAGCACCGCCAGCGCCGGGCCGCCCGCCAGATGCAGGCTGATGCTCCAGAGGCAAAACCAGCCGGCGGCAAAGATGAAGCAGGCCGCCAGCGCGATGGCGACATAGCTGGCAAAACGGGAGATCACCAGCTATCCAGCATGCGGTGGGCCAGCTCGACGTTGTTGCTGACCTTGAGCTTGTCCATCAGGTTGGCGCGATGGACGTGAACCGTCTTGGGGGAGAGGCCGAGCAGCTCGGCGATGGCTTTCACCTCCAGCCCCTGTGCCAGCAACTGGGCAATCTCCCGCTCCCGATTGGTGAGGGGATCCCGGCTACTGCTGGCCAGTTTCTGGGCGATGTCCGGCGTAAGATAACACCCCCCCTGGGCGGCGGTGCGCACGGCAGCGATCAGCTCGTCCGGACTGCAGCGTTTGGAGAGAAATCCCTTGGCGCCGGTTTGCAAGGCCTGCTCGATGAGGGCCGGGCTGTCGTGTACCGAGAGCATCACCACCGCCAGACCGGAGGGGAGCTGCTTGAGCAGCTCCAGCCCCGACTGGTCGGGCATCGAGATGTCGCAGACACAGACCCGCGCCCCGCTGCCGGGCAGGCCGGCAAGGGCGTCGCTGGCGGAGCCGAATTCGGCGACCACCTGCAGGTCTGGCTCCAGATTGAGCAGTTGGGCAAAACCGGATCGGACGATCTGGTGATCGTCGATAAGGGCAATTTTTATCATGATGTCAGCCTGAAATTCGGTGCGTCATGACCATGACGCGGCCAACAAGATACCTGCCCCCCGAGTCAGGCTCAAGCAGCAGCAGGAAAAGGGGCTAAAAACCGGGGGGCAAGGTGCGCAAAGCTTGATCGGGATCAGCTGGCAAGGGCGAGCAAGCGGGCTGATCAACAGGGGATGACCAGCCCGGGGGACTCAGCGGTGCAGCTCGCCGGCGCGTTCCGGCTGATAAACCACTTCCAGAATTTCGACCTCGATGGTGCGACCGGCCGGGCCAGGCCAGGCGATGCTGTCGCCCACTTTCAGACCGAGCAGGGCGCTGCCCACCGGCGCCAGTACCGAGATATTGCTCTCGTCGCCCTTGGCATCGCGCGGGTAGACCAGGGTGAGGCAGAACTCGTTGCCGCTACTCTGCATCTTGAAGCGTACCTTGCTGTTCATGGTGACTACGTCCGGCGGCATGTCGGCCGGTTCGCGGATCTCGGCGCGGTCCAGCTCCTCTTGCAGGGCCAGATGCTGCGGATGGTTGCCGAGCAGTTGTTCGATACGGTCCAGATCAAGGCTGGAGATAACCAGATGAGGTTGTTTCATAAGATATTCCTTATCAATAGCGGATAGGCCCATACCGGCGGCTGCAGGTTGGCCATCACGCAAAGTGTTACAAAAATGGATTCAACAGGTTCAATCGATTGAAAATGCCATGCCCCCAAGCGACTCGCGGCCGAAGGAGCGAGGCGGGGGCTCAGCAGGGTGTGAGCAAATGCGAGGAAATAGCGAGTATTTTCATGGGGCTACCATAACCATTCTGGCCGGCCTTGGCAACCGCGATTGAGTGACTACTCAGGAGCCTGATAGTTGTACTGACGGATGATCCGCGCCAGTGTGCCATCATAACGCATCTCGTCGATTACGGCTTGCCAGCGCTGCGCCTGTTTGAAGGGGAAATCCTTGTGAGCGGCCAGGAACAGTTGGGTGTTCATCAACACTTCACCGCGAACCAGCTGTTGTGATGAGCGTTTGTCTTGTTGTTGGGCATACAGGATGACATTCCATGCGGCGACCCAGGCATCAATGCGACCGCGATGGAGTTTATGAGCGTTGAGTTGCTCATCTGCCACTGTCTCTCCCCGGATCCCGATGCGTTGTTTGAGTAGGTGTTGACCAAACGAGTAGCGCAGCACGCCCACATCAAGGTTTTTCAAATCGCTGCTTTTCAGTGCTTTTGGGTGAAACCGGCGATCGCTGACGATCAAAAACTGCTCATCTAGGATGGGTGTTACCCACTGATAGAGGTGCTCTCGCTGACTGCTTCGCACGGGCGGTATCATCAAGACATCGGGGCGATGAATTGTCTGGGTCAGTGCACGTGGAAGTGGCATCAGCTCGATGGTAAGCGGCTCGCCTAGACGGCGGGCTGCTTCCTCCATGATCTCGATACCCACGCCGCTGGGTTTACCATGGGAGGACTGAATGACGTAAGGGGGCAACTCGGCCGCCACCAGTACAATAGCCTGGGCACCGGTGTGTACCAGCAATAACAGCAGTGCAAAAAAGGGCAGGCAGAGAGCGCGCATCAAGGTCGTGAGCCAGAGTCGAATATGCAGAGTGTAACATTCCTGCCTGCGTTGTCGTTGTGCCCGCTGAGGGGTTGGGATCTCAGTCGAAGAAATCCCGCAGATCGCGCACTTCGTAATCAGCGAGTTGCTGCCAGGGGAGCTGAGCAGGCAGCTTGCGCAGGGTCACCTCCATCCGGTAGCTGCGATAGCCGTCGAGACTGGCCGACTCGACCACCAGCGGGATCTGCCACTGACTCGACCAGAGAATCCGGGTTCGTTGCTGCCCTTCGCGCTTTTCATACCAGCGGGCCTGCTCGGGGGCGGCCTCATCCAGTGGAGT
The DNA here is from genome assembly GCF_000801015.1 of Aeromonas sp. ZOR0001. Classification (NCBI taxonomy): domain Bacteria; kingdom Pseudomonadati; phylum Pseudomonadota; class Gammaproteobacteria; order Aeromonadales; family Aeromonadaceae; genus Aeromonas; species Aeromonas sp. ZOR0001. The sequence goes on from NZ_JRJY01000110.1 coordinate 186,352, forward strand.
CATCCCCTCGATCAGCACCGGGTTGACGAGATGGCGGATCCGCAGCCAGTCGGACTTGAAGGCCACCTGGCCATACTCTTCCACCGGCACTTCAACCAGCTGGTTGTGCCAGCTGTCGGCATAGCGCAGCTGAAGTTCACCCTCATCACTGCGACTGACCCAGCGGGCCGCCATCTGGTGGGTAAAGTGCTTGTGGCCAGGGGTTGCGTCGTGAGTGGCGTGATAGGCACGGGCAAGGGGGAGGGGAATGAGCCGCTGGCTCCACACCTGATTGCCCACGCGCAGCCACTTCTCTTGCCAGACACTCTCTCTGGCGATGCCATCGCTGCCGGTGTTCCGGTCGTGATAGCTGATCCGGGCGGCGAGATCCGGGGGCGTGTCGTCAGCATGCAGGGGGAAGGCGAGGGTGCTGCCAAGCAGCCATAACGAAAGCAAAAGTCGCATCATCATCTGTCGCTCGAAAGTGCCGGGGCCCAGGCCGCTGAGTCAATTGCTCAGATGCACCCGGGCCCCTGCTGCTTACAGGCCGAGCGCCTCCCGCAGTTTGCCAAACACCTTGGTGTTATCCAGCGTGCCTTTGAAGCGGTTGCTGCCGGCGCCATCGGCAAACAGCATCACATCGCCGCCGCCGTGGGTTTCCGATGTCAGCTTGACGCCGGTCTCCTGCAGATAGTCATTGGCCATCACCTGATCGCTGGTGAGGACCGGACGCACGGCCGCACGATTGGGGCCGTTACCGAACACCAGGGTGGTGAAGGGCTTGCCATCCACGTCGTTCTGGGTCGAGCCATCGCCATTTTTCACCAGATCCAGCACCGGATTGCCCTTGGCGGAGTAGCCGTTAATGGTCATGGTGTGGTCATGGTCGGCGGTGACCACGATCAGGGTATTGCTGAGATCCACTTTACCCAGCGCCGTCTTGACCGCCTCATCCAGTGCCACCGCGTCGGTGAGCGAGCGCTTGGCGTTGGTGCCGTGCAGGGCGTGATCGATCCGGCCGCCTTCTACCATCAGGAAGTAACCCTGACTGTTCTTGCTCAGCAGGTCGATCGCCTTGGCGGTCATTTCGGAGAGGGACGGCTGGGTATTGGCAGCCCCTTTGGCGACCCGATCCAGCTCGTAGTCGAGGTGGGATTTGCTGCTGAACAGACCGAGCACCTTGCCGCTGGTGACCTTGGCCAGTTCACTTTGGGTGGTGACATAGCTGTACCCCTGCGCCTTCATCTCGGCGGTCAGGTCGCGGTTGTCATTGCGACCGCCCTTGTTGCTGGCGCTGTAGGGGGTCCAGTGGTTGGCACCACCGCCCATCAGTACATCGACCCCATCCTTGAGGGCACTGTTATAGCCAGCGCCCCCCGGAACGGCCTGTGCGGCGATGTCATAGGCAGCATCCCGATGGCAGATGTGGGCGTAGGTAGCCGCCGGGGTAGCGTGGGTCAGCTCGGTAGTGGTGACGGCCCCGACCGATTTGCCTGCCGCCTTGGCCAGTTCCAGGATGGTGGGCACCGGTTTGCCATTATCGCTGCTGCAATTATTGACGGTTTTGTTGCCATTGACGTCTTTGCCGGGGGCGACGGCTTTGGTGTCGCTGCTCATGGCGATCACCTCGTTGTTCATCTTGACCCCGGTGGTGTAGGCCGCCATGGAGGGGGCCGAGTCGGTGGTCTGGGCATCGTTGGAGAAGGTCTTGATGCGGGCACTGCGCGGCAGTTTCATCATCTCCAGATTGCCCTCTTCCCCCACCTTGAACAGGCGGGTGGCGGTGAGCACGGTGGGGCCCATGCCATCACCGATAAAGAGAATGACGTTTTTGGCATCACCGGCCTGTGCCTGGGAGGTTGCGCCCAGCGCACTGAACAGGGCGGCGCAGACCAGCGTGTGCTTGATGGATGTATTCATCTGTTTGTTCATGAAAGTGCTCCTTACAGCTTGGCCGCAGCCTTGATCTTGCCGAACACGGCGGTGTTATCGAGTGAGCCATGGAAGCTGTCAGCCCCCTTGCCGATGGCGCCGAGGAAGACATCTGTGCCGCCGTGGGTCTCGTTGCCGATCTCGCCCACCTTGACCACCACTTCCTGGTGGTAGTCATTGGCGGAGACGGTGGCATCGTCGAGCGGGGCGACGCTGCTGCGCGGGCCATCCACCCGGTTGTAGCCGTTGCCAAAACCTATGATGGTGTAGGGCATGCCCTCGCTATCCTTGCTTGGCTCGCCAGTCTCGTAGTTCTTCACCAGCCCGAGTACGCCGGGGTTGTCGGCGGTGGTCTTGCCGGTGCGCTTGGCATAGCCGTTGAGCACGAGTGTGTGGTCGTGGTCGGCGGTGACCACGATCAGGGTGTTTTTCAGCTCGGGGTCGCTCTTTTTCACCTCGTCGATGGCAGCCTTGATGGCGTTGTCGAAGGCGATGGTGTCCTGCAGCGCCCGCTTGGCGTTGGTGTCGTGCAGGGCGTGGTCGATACGGCCCCCCTCCACCATCAGGAAGTAACCCTTCTCTTTGCCCTTGAGCTGCTTGATGGCGGCCAGGGTCATCTGGGCCAGTGACGGCTCGCTGGCGGGGCGGTCCAGGTCATATTTCATGTGGCTGGAACCAAACAGGCCCAGCAGCGGCTTGCCCGCATCGGCCTTGTTCAGCTCATCCAGATTGCTGGCAAACTGGTAGCCCTTGGCCTGCATTTCGCTGATGAGGTTGCGGCCATCCTCCCGCTTGCCCTTGTCAGCTTTGGGCAGGAAGAAGCTGCTGCCGCCACCGAGCACCACATCCAGTCCCTCCTTGAGGGCGCTGTTGTAGCCTTTGCCGCCCGGTACCAGCTGGACGGCGATATCTGCCTCCAGATCCCGGTTGCAGATATGGGCATAGGTAGCCGCCGGGGTGGCGTGGGTTACCCGGGTGCTGGTTACCACGCCGGTACCGCGGCCATCGGCTTTGGCCAGCTCCAGCAGGGTGGTCACCGGCTTGCCGGCGCTCTTGCTGCAGTCGCTCTCATAGGTGGCGTCGCCGTCCATGCTGATGACGCCGTTGTTGCTCTTGACCCCGGTCATGTAGGCCGCCATGGAGGGGGCCGAGTCAGTGACCTGGGCATCGTGGGAGAAGGTCTTGATAAAGGCCGTCTCTGGCAGGGTATCGATGGTGAGATCACCCTCTTCGCCGACACCGTAGATGCGGGCCGCCGTCAGGGTGTTGAGGCCCATGCCGTCACCGAGGAAGAAGATGACGTTGGTGGGTTGGGCTGCGGGCTTGGTCGCCACCGTGTCATTGTCTGATTTGCAGCCGGCAGCCAGGGCGGCGCCGATCATCACTGCAAGTCCTGCCATTTTTCTCATTGGGGTTCGCTCCTTGTAAAACCTGAGCGCAGCCTAGAGGGGGCAGATGACACTTTTACTGACTATCGGTGACGGTTGTGTGAAAAAGTGATGAAAATGTTACACTATATCAATGTGTTATCTATCAATTGAGCGAGTTGGTCCGGTCGCTTCCGGCAAGGTTGCTCCGCCTCGGCGGTTTGCTGATTTGATGAGGTGATGGTTAGAATGACCTGTCAAAAGAGGCCCGCAGCAGGTAAAATGCGCCCCCTTCGTTCGATGCCCGCGGCAGAGCGCCTGTTGTTCCATGCGCGCGCCCGCAGCCCCCACAGAGAGTAACGGATATGTCCATCAACTGGTTCCCCGGTCACATGCACAAGGCCCGCAAAGAGATTGCCGAGGTCATGCCCCAGGTCGATGTGATCATCGAGATGCTCGATGCCCGCATCCCCTTCTCCAGCGAAAACCCGCTGGTGCCCGAGCTGCGTGGTGATACCCCGGTGATCAAGGTGCTGAACAAGGCGGACCTCGCCGATCCGGCGATCACCGATCTGTGGGTGGCGCACATGGAAAAAGAGAAGGGGATCAAGGCGCTGCCGTTGACACAACAAGAGCCGGAGAAGATCAAGCAACTGCTGACCCTCTGCCATGAGATGCTGCCGGAGCGCAATTTTGAGCTGCGCGGCGTGCGGGCGATGATCATGGGGATCCCCAACGTGGGCAAGTCCACTCTGATCAATACTCTGGCGGGGCGCATCATCGCCCGTACCGGCAACGAGGCGGGGGTGACCAAGTCCCAGCAGCGGATCAAGCTGGATAACAACGTTATCCTGACCGATACCCCGGGTTTTCTCTGGCCCAAGCTCAACCCGCCCTCCTGCGGTTATCGTCTGGCCATCACCGCGGCCATCAAGGACACGGTGTTCGACTATGCCGATATCGCCATGTTTGCCGCTGACTACTTCATCAAGGCCTATCCGGAGCGGATCAAGGCGCGCTACCAGATTGACGAGCTGCCCGAGACCGAGATCGAGCTGCTGGAGATGATCGCCCGCCAGCGAGCGTTTATGCGCAAAGGGGGGCTGGCCGACTTGCACAAGGCGTCCGAGATCCTGATTAACGAGTTCCGCTCCGGTTTGCTTGGCCGCATCTCGCTGGAGACGCCGGAGATGGTGAGCGTCGAGATTGTCGAAGCCGCCGCTGAAGCCGAGCAAAAAGCCAAAGAGAAGGCCGAGCGGGAAGAGGAGCGTCAGGCCCGCGCCCGTCGCAAGTACGCCCGCAAGCGTCAGAAATAGTTATCCTCAGGCGTCCCGAGCTTGCCTGACAACGAGCGAGCTTGTGTGACCCAGATGACGAAACACGAAGAGGCGACCCCAGGGTCGCCTCTTCTGTTTTATCTGGTGAAGTGCCCGACATATAAAGGCATGTCATCAACCAAAACGGTGGCGCGCCGTCTCAAACAGCGACATATGAAGCGGGATCAGCTGTTGCCAGTCGCGGCGATAGCCGCCACCGGGCACTGCGGCGACAGGCAACCCATGCTTGATTGCACAGTCAAATACCATGGCATCGCGCAGGCGAACCCCTTCATCGCTCAGGGAGAGATAACCAAGTTCGTCGGCATGATGCACATCGACGCCCGCCTGATAGAGGATGAGATCCGGCGAATAGAGGCGCAGTGCCAGCGAGAGTGCCTGTTGCAGTGTGGTGAGATAGGCATCGTCTGCCATGCCGCTTGGCAGCGGAAAGTCGAGGTGAGAGGTGGTTTTGTGATAGGGGAAGTTGTGCTCCCCATGAAGGGAGAGGGTGATGATATCGCGCCGTCCGGCGCACAGGGCCGCACTGCCATCTCCCTGATGCACATCGAGATCGACGATCAGCACCTGTTCACAGCGCCCCTCGTCGAGGCAAGCCTGGGCGGCAATCACCAAATCGTTAAACAGACAAAAACCGCTGCCGTGATCGCGATGGGCGTGGTGGTAGCCACCGGAGATCTGCAAGCCGCAGCCCTGCTCAAGAGCATGGCGGCTGGCGGCAACGGTGGCACCCACCGAGCGCAAGGTGCGCTCCATCAGCATGGGTGACCAGGGGAAACCGATCTTGCGGATGGCGCGCTCTTCAAGCTGGCCGCTCAGGGCCGCCGCGACATAATCGGCATCGTGAATGCGACAGATTTGCTCCCGGGTAGCGGCCGGCGCTTCGCCAAGGGGGTAACCCTGCACCTGCAGGTGCTCAAACAGCCCCTGATACTTGGCCAGCGGGAAGCGATGGCGCTCGGGTAGCGTCAGGGAGGAGTAGAGGGGGTGATAGAAAATGCGCAACGACATGGTGCCATTCTCCCTGGCAAGGTGGCGCTTTCTATATATGAAATCAGCAGATGAATCCATATATACACTCCCTATATAAAGGGGAAGTGGCAGCGCACAAATCAAGACGCGTCGTGAGTGAGACCGCAGGATATGGAAAAGGGGAGCTTGGCTCCCCTTTCAGTCAATCTCTCAGTCCGGCTTATTGCTGCTGGATAACCCAGATCTGGAAGGCTTTGCGGGTTTCCGCATCTGCCTTGTTGTACCAGTTTTGCAACTGGGTCAGCGCTTCCGGATTGCTTTGAGCCTTGCTGGGGGCAACCTGAACCGGTGCGCTGGCGGCAGCCATCACGGCAGCAGAGGAGACGGCGACGGTCTTGGGCTGGTTGAATGCTTTGCCCATGTTGATCAGCTCTTGCTGATAGTCACGGGTCAGCTGGAAGCCTTCTACTTTCGGCATCACGAACTGTTCGCTGCTTACTTGCTGGCCTGTGACCTTGTCTTTCAGCGTGACTTTCTGATCTTTGACAAACTGCTTGGCTTCTGCTTCGTTGCGGGGCTTTTTATAGTCCAGCACCAGTTGCTGGTTGTCGGCGGCGGTGAAGTTCAGCACCAGCGGCTCGGCGGTCACCAGCTTGATTTCGTCTCGATTAGAATAATTGCCTTCAAATGCAACCACGAGCTGATGTTTACCAACGCTAAGTGGAAACTTTTTGGTGTTATCGAGTAATGAGGGATTGATTGCTTGACCATCGATCAGCTGGACGACATACGGGGTGGTCACTTCCAATTGGGCATCAGCAAGGGCGCTACCGGCCCACAACAGACCAGCCAGCGCCGGTACCAGAACAGTCAGTTTCATTTCATCTCCTTGAACAGTCAGGCGATTGCCCACTGAAAACAGGGGCTCATTTTTACAGGTTTGGCCTACTGCGGCAATGGCTCTTTCTGGTGGTCGATGTTCGCGCGGCTGTCAGTTTGTTTATCAATAGCGGCCGGCTTATTTACTCGATCCGCCGTGTAAACGGTGGGAGGGCGTCGAGCAGCCCCTTGCCATAACGTTTGGTCAGCAGGCGGCGGTCGAGAATGGTGACCCGTCCCCGATCAGCCTCTTTGCGGATGAGGCGGCCACAGGCCTGGATAAGCTTGCGCGATGCCTCCGGCACTGTCAGTTGCAGGAAAGGGTTGCCGCCTCGCTGCTCCACCCACTCGGCGGTGGCCTCCTCGACCGGCGAGTTGGGCACGGCAAAGGGGAGTTTGGTGATCACCAGATTGGTAAGGTAGTGACCCGGCAGATCCAGTCCCTCCGAGAAGCTGCCGGTGCCACACAGAATGCTGGCCTGACCGCCATCGCATTTTTGCTTGTGCAAGGTGAGCAGGGCATTGCGGGAGGCTTCCCCCTGCACCAGCAGGGAGAGTCCCTTGGCACGCAGTCCCGCCACCACCTCATTCATCTGGCGGTAGGAGGAAAAGAGCACCAGACTCGCCTCCTTGCCCGCCAAAATGCGGGGCAGCACGCTGATGAGTTCGTTGGTAAAGGCCGGCGAGTTGGGTTCGTGCTCCATCTTGGGCAGATAGAGCTCGGCTTTCTGATAATCAAAGGGGGAGCGCAGGCGTAGATAGCGAGTGCCGTCGTGCTCCTTGAGCCCCACCTGATGGCGAAAATAGCTAAAAGAAGAGAGGGCGGTGAGGGTCGCGGAGACCAGCACGGCCCCCAAACATTTCGACCAGAGCCACTCCTCCAGCAGATAGCCCACCTCTATCGGTGAAGCGTGCAGCCAGATATCGCCGTCATCGCTCTTGGCCATCCAGCGGGCGAGCGGGGTTTTACCGGTCGGCACATGGCGCCCCAGCATCTCCCACAGGGCGCAGAAACTCTCCAGCCGCTGCAGATGAAAACCGCTCTCTGCCAGCAGGGGTTCGGCCTCCTTGCGGCGGATCTCGCCATCTTTCAGCGCTTCACCTATGGCCCCCTGAATCCGATCCAGCGCCCGCAGTGCCTTCTTGCTCGACTCCTTGAGATTCTCTGCCAGCATGGGCAGGGGATCCGGCAATACCCCTTCGGCGAAGCGGTAGTGAGGTGCCATGCCAAACAGCCGATCGTTGACGCTGAGCCACTGCTCGACCGCCTTCAGATCGGGCTGGATAGAGGCCAGTGCATCCTGCAGTTTGAGTTGGGGGTCGAGCAGGCTCTCCTTATTAATAGTCCGCGCCAGCTTGCCTGCACTTTGTACCAGCTTCTCCAGCCAGCGACGCGAGCCTTTGACGCTGGCCGACGCCGCGCCGTGATCCCGGGCGATGGTGGGCAGGTGATGGGCCTCATCCAGCACATAGATGCACTCATCAGGGGGCGGCAGAATGATGCCGCCGCCCATGGTGAGATCGGAGAGCAGTAGCGCATGGTTCACCACCAGCACATCGGCGCTCTCCATGTCGTTGCGGGCGCGATGAAAGGGGCAGTGCTGGTGATGGCTCAGAGCCTTGTTGCAGGTGTGGCGGTCGGCGGCGATGCGATCCCAGCAAGTGTCGGGAATGGGCTCTGGCCAGTTGTCCCGATCCCCGTCCCATTTGCCATTGGTGTAGGCCTGCCACAGGGCCTGGTAGCGATCTTTGTCGCTGTCAGATGGTTTGGATTTGCTCAGACTGCCAAAGTCGAGCTCGAAGTTGGCCATCTCGGCGCCACTGGCTGCCTGTTCCAGTAGATGTTCGCAGCAGTAACGCTGACGCCCCTTGACCAGCATAAAACGAAACGGCAGCTCGCTGTGGCTGTGGTAAAAAGGGAGGTCTTTGTGGATCAGCTGCTCTTGCAGGGCCACGGTGGCGGTGGAGATCACCAGCTTCTTCTGGGTGAGCCGCGCCACCGGGATGGCGCCCTGCGCATAAGAAAGAGATTTGCCGATACCGGTTCCTGCTTCGGCCACCAGGATCCGGCGTTGTTTGTCGTACTCGCCGGTCAGGGTTTTGGCTATCTCGGCCACCAGAAAGTTCTGCTCTTTGCGCGGCACAAAACCGGGTAATCCATCCGAAATCTGGCGATAGGTTTGACGAATGGTTGCTTTGAGGCGAGTAGAGAGCATGAAGAGAAGGCCAGTTAGGGGTTAATCGAAGGACAAGGATACCCGCAACCCCTTGGTGAGGTCGAGGCAGCAGCCATTATCACGGCAGTTTTACGCTGTTCAGACCACTTTGGTTGTTTATCAGATAGTTAGCGTCATTTGCATGCAAAATAGACTATTTGAGTCCAAATAATCAGCAGAATAAATTGTAAACGTTTTCCCATTGGTTCTGCTTTAAGTGAGATGCGCATCACATTTTCATCTTGGTGACCATGATTTCCATAAAAAGTTCCAAGTTTTTTCATTGCGGTTCAAAAAATCCGGTGCTAGTCTCGGCGGCATAGTGATGCAAAGAACATCGCTAACACAGGGAATAACAACGACTTAGTGTTTAACTTACAGTAGGCATTGGAAACTATGAAAAAGACAATTCTGGCAATTGCTATCCCGGCTCTGTTTGCGTCCGCCGCTAACGCCGCCGTCATCTATGACAAAGACGGTACTCAAGTTGGCATCACCGGTAACCTGCGTACCCAATTTGCCAGTGATCACGATGACAAAGCTGAAGACCTGGCTGGCCGTGCACGTATCGGTCTGAGCGCCAAAGTTGCCCTGAACGACACTTGGTCTGGCTTGGCCAAGGGTGAGTGGCAGCTGACTTCAAACAAATCTGGCGAAAGTAATACTAAAGAAGATGACATTACTTCCCGTGAAGTGTATGTCGGTCTGGATGGATCCCAGTTTGGTATGATCCGTTTTGGTCAGCTGGATACCGTGTTCAACGACGTTATCAACAAGGCTGATATTGCGAATGAAAACTCTGGCCTGGCCAGTGTCTACGATGGCCGTCAGGAAGGTCAGGTTCGTTACGATGGCCAGTGGAACGGTGTCTCCTTCGGCGCAAGCTATATTACTGCCAATACCGGTTATAAAGATGTCGCAAGCAATAACGGTATTGTTCAGCTGACAGGCGACTTGGATCGTGGCTACGCCGCCAAACTGGGCTACGAAGCCCCGTTCGGTCTGGCGCTGATTGCCGGTCTGGAGCAAAAAGAGTTCAATGAGACAGTCACCAATACTGACGGTGCTGAAAGCAAGAAAGATTGGGGTCTGGGTGCCTCCTATACCCTGGAAGGCCTCTACCTGGGTGCCTCTTACAGCAATTCCAAAGTTAAATACTATGGTGTAGGTGACAACGAAGAGAAGACTCGTGGCTACGAGCTTGCCGCATCCTACAATGTGGATGCTTGGACTCCGTATGTTGTTTACAACAACGCCGAGACTAAAGAGACCAATGAGCGTGCCATCTACACCACATTGGGTCTGACTTACAACTTCACCAGCAACTTCTTGGCATACAGCGAATATGTATTCGAAAATGCCGAAGTGAACAGCGATGATGTTGTATATGCAGGTCTGTTTTACGCATTCTAATGAGTGCAGTGTGTTAACTTTAGGGTAAACACAATAATGTTTATTAAACGGGCAATAAGAGCTTTCTTATTGCCCGTATTGTATGCTCAGCGCGCTGCGATGTGATAAACACAGGTTGTACAGATCTAGTTATCACCTGACACCGGCCTCAAACCGGTG